>CAZMKX010000319.1:0-4983 GCA_964566375.1 uncultured Myxococcales bacterium | reverse complement strand
GCGCGCCCGAGCTCGAGGTGATCTTCCGCGGCGCGATCGAGAATCCCGAAGCGGGCGCGCTCGAGCGCGCGGTGAAGGCGGCCCTCGGCCTCACGGCCGACGAGGCGCTGCGCGTCTTCCGGAAGGCCTGCGCGCTCGGCGGTGGGCTGAACGACAAGGCGGTCGGCTTCATCGTGCAGGAGAAGCGGCAGGCGCTCCGCCGCACGCCAGCGCTCTCGTTCCACGAGTCGAGCGCGGGGCTCGCCGACGTCGGCGGGCTCGGCGAGCTGAAGCGCTGGCTGCGCGAGCGGCGTCGCGCGTTCACCGACGAGGCGCGCAAGTTCGGTCTGCCGCTGCCCCGCGGCCTGCTGCTCCTCGGTGTACAGGGCTGCGGGAAGTCGCTCTCGGCGAAGGCGGTGGCGCGCGAGTGGAACTTCCCGCTCCTGCGCCTCGATCTCGCCGCCGCGTTCGGCGCGTCCGACCAGACGCCGGAGGCGACGATCCGCGAGGCCACCTCCGTCGCCGAGTCGATCGCGCCGTGCGTGCTCTGGATCGACGAGATCGAGAAGGGCTTCGCCGCGGCGAGCGAGGGCGGCGCGTCGAGCCGCGTGTTCGGCGCGTTCCTGACCTGGCTCTCCGAGAAGCAGGCGCCCGTGTTCGTCGTGGCGACGGCGAACGACGTGACGCGACTTCCGCCCGAGCTGCTCCGCCGAGGCCGCTTCGACGACCTGTTCTTCGTCGACCTCCCCTCGCACGCGGAGCGCGTCGAGATCCTGACGATCCACCTGCGCCGGCACAACCGCGACCCGCTGCAGTTCGACCTCGAGGAGCTCGCGTCGCAGTCGGCGCGGCTCTCGGGCAGCGAGCTCGAGCAGGTGGTGAGCGCCGCGCTCTACATCGCCTTCACCGAGAACCGCGATCTGGGCTGGAACGACCTGGCCAACGCGATCACCGAGACCGTTCCGCTCTACGAGACCTACGAGGAGCGGATCAAGGAGCTGCGCGACTGGGCGCGCACGCGCGCACGCCCGGCCACGCTCGACGCCAAGGCCGCGGACCTGTTCAGGGGTCGCTAGCTCCCGCAGCCGCGATCCGGATCCGCGCGAAGAGCGCCGGGTGGTCACTGAGCGGTGTCGGTCCGTCCGAGAACTCGCGCGCCTCGCCCGCTTCGACGCTCGCGAGCGCGACGCCCGCGCCGCTTCGCAGCAGGATGTAGTCGATCCGCTTGCCCGCGAAGCGACCGTCGTCCGCAGCGCGCGCGCCGGAGTCCACGAGCGCGAGCGCGTGCGTGAAGTGCTCCAGCAGCGCGCGATCGGCCGCGTTCGATTCGTCCAGGTTGAAGTCGCCGGCGACCACGAGCGGCCCGTCGCGCGAGACGCTGCGAACGCGCTCGGTCAGTCGCTCGAGCTGGATCGCGCGCGCCCGGTGGTCGCTCTCGTCGCGCCCCGCGTCGAGGTGGAGATTCCAGAAGTCGACCTGGGCGCCGTTCGCGAGCGCGAGCCGCACGCGCAGGAAGCCCTTGTCCGCGAAGCAGTCGTTCGCGCCGCCGAGCCAGCCCGCGCAGGCACCGAGCGAGCCGCGCGACACGGCGCGAAGCCGCGGCCGCGCGAACGTGACGAGCCCCGTCTGGAAGAGAAGGTCCGGGTCCACGCGGCCGCTGCGCTCGACGACGGCATGGGTCGCCTTCGCGTCGAGCGCGTCCCCGTACGCCCAGCTCTCCTGCACGAGGGCGACGTCGTAGCGGTTCAGACGCTCCGAGATCCCGGGCATGCGCGCGACCGGGTCGTCGTCGACGAGGATGTCCGCGAGCCCGTGCACGTTGTAGCTGAGAACCGCGACGAGCAGCGCCTCGAGCTTCACGGCCGGACCTCGTTCTCGAGCGCTTCGCCCCGCCCGTAGCGGACCAGGTTCCGCAGGAAGAGCTCCGTCTGGCGGCGCTCGTTGCCGCGCGACACCGACGAGTTGTGGGGCGTCACGATCACGTTCGGGAGCGTCCAGAGCGGAGACGACGGCGGCAGAGGCTCCACGGCCGCGACGTCCAGGTACGCGCCCCCGAGCCGACCGGCGCGAAGCGCCTCGATCAGCGCCGGCTCGTCGACGACACCGCCGCGCGACACGTTCAGCAGGCGTGCGCCGCGCGGCAGGCGCGCCAGGGCATCGGCGTCGATCGCGCCGCGCGTCTCGTCCGTGAGCGCACAGGCGAGCGCGAGCCAGTCCGCGCGCGCGAGAACCTCTCGAAGCCGCGCGGGCGGCGCCCATTCGTCCACCGGATCGTCCGCGCGCGCCGGGCTGCGCCGGACGCCGATCACGTGCAGTCCGAATGCGCGCGCGAGCCGTGCGATCTCGCTGCCGATGGCGCCGAGTCCGAAGACCACGAGCGTCTGACCGCGCAGGTCGTCGGGTACGCTCGACTCGGGGTGCGGCTCCCAGGTCGCGCGGCGCTGGGCGTCGAGCCAGTGCGGAAAGCCGCGCGCGAGCATCAGTAGACCCGCGATCGCCGTCTGGGCGATCGGCTCCGCCGACGTACCCGCCGCCGTGCTGAGCCGGATCCCCTTCGCGAGGAAACGCTGGAAGACCGGATGGTCGATGCCGGCGTTGAAGACCTGCAGCCAGTGCAGGTTCTCCGCCGCGAACGCCGCGGCGAAGAAGGCGGGTGAACGCGCCGGAAACACGTCGCTCGAGAAGTACGCGAGCTCGATCCTCGTGCACGTCGCAGCGTCGATCCGCGCGGCTGCATCCTCGGGCAGCAGGATCCACTCGAGCGACAGGCCGGCGGCGCGCGAAGCCGCCACGAGCGCATCGCGGTTTCGCGCGGCGAAGCGCTCCGAGACCAGCAGACCCTGCGTGCGCGCGCTCACCCGGCCGGCTGCAGCTGCTTGGTCCAGGTCGACAGGTCGAAATAGTCCCGCCAGGCGCGGATCTTCCCGCCGTCGAGCTCGAATGCGCCCATCACGGGTAGCTCGACCCAGCGGCCACCGATGCGGAACGCGTCGGTTCGCTCGGTCAGCACGACGTGACCCGACCGCGCAATCTGGTGCGTCGTCCACTTCACCTCGGTCGCCATGCCGAGGAAGCCCTTCAGCACGTTGCGGATCGCGTCCGTCCCCTTGACGGGCGACATCGGCATGTTGTGGTAGACGCTCTCCGGCGTGAAGAACGACATGATGCGCTCGAGGTCGTTGCGGTTGAACGCATCGATGAACGCCTCCACGGTCTCGATCTCTCGATCCATCTCCGATCCCCTTCCTTGATGGAGCCTCGCGACAGCATACCCAAGAACGCGGGCTATCATGCGCGCGTGCAGCCGACGATCGGCATCCCGCTCTGCCTCGACGATCGCGGGCGCTTTCGCGCAGGTCGAACCTACCACTACGTGCACGCAGCCTACGCGCGGGCGATCGAGCGGGCGGGAGGTGTCGCCGTCTACCTGCCGGCGCAGCGCGATGCGCGCGCGCTCGTCGGGCGCATCGATGCGCTGCTCGTGCCCGGCGGCGACGACCTCCTTCCGCCCCGCCCCTATCCGCCCGCGGTTCGATTCGATCCCGTGCCCGAGGCGCAGCTCGCGTTCGATCGCGCAGTTCTCGACGCCGCGCTCGCGCGCGGGCTTCCCGTGCTGGGGATCTGCTACGGGATGCAGCTTCTGGCGCTCGCGTTCGGCGGTGCGCTGCACTACGACATCGACACCGACGTTCCGGGCGCGCGTGCACACCGGCTGCCCGAACGCGACGGACGGCACACGCTGCGCATCGAGCCCGGCACCCTTCTGGCGGCTCTCGCCGCTGCGCACAGCGCGGACGTCGGCAGCCGCCACCACCAGGCCGTGTCGGACACGGGCGCAACGCTTCGCGTCTGCGCGCGAACCGACGATGGTGTGATCGAGGCCGTCGAACGCTCGGACGGCGCTTTCTGTCTCGGCGTGCAGTGGCATCCGGAGACCGACGCCAATCCGCTCGCGGACGCGATCTTCCGCGCCCTGGTCGAGGGCGCGGCGAATCGCTAGCCGAGCGCGCGCTCGTACCAGAACACGTCGCGGTACTGTCCGAACTTCCGTCCCACCTCTCCGAAACGCGCGACCAGCACGAAGCCGAGGCGCTCGTGCAGCGAGACGGATGCCGGGTTCGGCTGGGTGATTCCCGCGTATGCGCGGTGCACGTCCTCGCCGCGCAAGGCCGAGAACAGCGCCGCATACAGCGCCCGACCCAGCCCCTGCCCGGTCGCCCCCGGACGCAGATAGACGCTCGTCTCGACGGACGTCTCGTACGCCGCCTTCGCCTGGAACGGACCGCTGCACACGTAGCCCACGAGGCGGCCGTCCTCCGTCGCGACGAGCAGGCGATGACGCCCGGTCGGGGCGAACTTCGCGAACCACGGCCGACGCGTCTCGACGGTGTAGGGCTCGACGTCGAACGTGAACGCGGTCGTGCGGACGTAGTGGTTGTACAGCTCGACGAGCCCGGGCAGGTCGGACTCCTGACCGTCGCGAATCACGGCGTCACGCGCGACGGCGCCGCCGGGCGATGCGGTCGCGGCCAGACGCGCATCGCCAGCAGAACCGCGAGGATCGCGCTGTAGACGAGCGGCTCGAGGAGATCCGCCTTCACCAGCCACAGGTAGTGCAGACAGCCCGCCACGGCCGCAGCGTACACCAGACGGTGCAAGACCACCCAGCGCCTCCCGAGCCGGCGCATCCAGGCGCGCGTCGACGTGATCGCGAGCGGCAGCAGGAGCAGGAACCCCGTCAGGCCGGCGGTCACGTACGGGCGTTCGAGGACGTCCTCGAGCAGCGTGTCCCACGCGCCCCAGAGATCGACGAGCGCGTACGCGCCGAGGTGCAGCGTGCAGTACGCGAACGCGAGCAGGCCGAGGGTCCGCCGGTACGGCGCGAGCCACGGCCAGCCGAACGCGCGCCGCGCCGGCGTGACGGCCAGCGTCGCGAGCAGCAGGCGCAACGTCCAGTCGCCGGTCGTGTGCTCGATCGTCTCGACCGGGTTCGCGCCGAGCCCG
>CAZMKX010000318.1:2378-4986 GCA_964566375.1 uncultured Myxococcales bacterium | reverse complement strand
GACGAGCTGATCCGGACGGAGGCCTACAAGCCGTTCTACATGCACAGCACCGGGCACCTGCTGGGGCTCGACGTGCACGACGTCGGCAACTACTTCGTCGACGGCAAGCCGCGCCCGCTCGAAGCGGGGATGTGCTTCACCGTCGAGCCCGGCCTGTACTTCAGCGCGACCGAGCCGAAGACGCCCGCGCACCTGCGCGGAATCGGCGTGCGCATCGAGGACGACGTGGTCATCACGGCCGATGGCTACGAGAACCTGACCGCCGCGATCCCGAAAGAGATCGCGGACGTCGAAGCGTGGATGAGGAGCTAGAGCGAGCGAAATGGCGGATGCGAACTCGATCGAGTCGACCCTGAAGGAGAAGCGCGTCTTCAAGCCGGACCCCGGCTTCGTGAAGGCCGCGAACGTGAGCCCGACCGCGTACAAGAAGATGGTGCGCGAGGCCGAAAAAGGCTTCGAGAAATTCTGGGCGCGCATGGCGAAGGAGCACGTCTCCTGGTTCACGCCCTGGAAGAAGACGCTGGAATGGAAGCCGCCGTTCGCGAAGTGGTTCATCGGCGGAAAGACCAACGTCAGCTACAACTGCCTCGACCGGCACCTCGAGGGGCCGAACGCCTGGCGGCGCAACAAGGCCGCGATCATCTGGGAGGGAGAGCCGGGCGACACGCGCACGCTGACCTACGGGGATCTCCACCGCGAGGTGTGCAAGTTCGCCAACGTACTGCTCTCGCGCGGCGTCGTGAAGGGCGATCGCGTCGTCCTGTACATGCCGCTCGTGCCCGAGCTCGCGATCGCGATGCTCGCCTGCACGCGCATCGGAGCGATCCACTCGATCATCTTCGGCGGCTTCTCGGCGGACTCGGTCCGCGACCGCATCAACGACGCGGAGGCGAAGGTCGTCGTCACCGCGGACGGAGGCTGGCGGCGCGGCGGTATCGTGGCGCTGAAGGGCCTGGTCGACGAGGCGCTGGCGGGAGCGCCGGGCGTCGCCGACGTGATCGTCGTGAAGCGCACCGGTCACGACGTGCCGATGAAGGCCGGCCGCGATCTCTGGTGGCACGATCTGATGGCCGACGCCTCACCCGACTGCAAGCCCGTCAAGATGGACGCGGAGGCGCCGCTCTTCATCCTGTACACGAGCGGCTCGACCGGAAAGCCCAAGGGCGTGCTGCACACCACCGGCGGCTACCTGACGCACGTCACCGCGACCACCAAGTACGTCTTCGACCTGAAGGAGGAAGACACGTATTGGTGTACGGCCGACGTCGGCTGGATCACCGGCCACTCCTATGTCGTCTACGGCCCGCTCTCGAACGGAGCGACGACCGTGATGTACGAGGGCGCGCCGAACTGGCCCGACGTGGAGCGCTTCTGGCGCATCATCGACAAGTACCGCGTCTCGATCCTGTACACCGCACCGACCGCGATCCGCACCTTCATGCGCTGGGGCGACGAGCACGTGAAGAAGTACTCGCTCGCGAGCCTGCGGCTGCTCGGCTCGGTGGGCGAGCCGATCAATCCGGAAGCGTGGATGTGGTACCGCCGGATGATCGGGAAGAACCGCTGCCCGATCGTCGACACCTGGTGGCAGACCGAGACCGGCGGGATCCTGATCACGCCGATTCCCGGCGCTGTCGCGACCACCCCCGGCTCCGCGACGCAGCCCTTCCCGGGGATCTTCCCGGAGATCTGGAACGAGGCCGGAGAGGTCGCGAAGCCGAACGAGGGTGGCTACCTGGTGCTCACGAAGCCGTGGCCGGGGATGTTGCGCGGCATCTGGGGCGATTCCGCGCGCTTCAAGGAGCAGTACTTCTCGAAGTACAAGGACACCTACTTCACCGGCGACGGCGCGCGGCGCGACGCGAAGGGCTTCTTCTGGATCGTCGGACGCGTGGACGACGTGATGAACGTGGCGGGGCATCGGCTCTCCACGATGGAGCTCGAGAGCGCGCTGGTCTCGCACCCGCTTGTCGCCGAGGCCGCGGTCGTGGGCCGGCCGGACGAGATCAAGGGCACTGCGGTCGTATGCTTCGTCACACTGAAGAGCGGCACGAAGTTCGATCCGAACCTGGGCGCCGAGCTGAAGGCCTGGGTGGCCAAGGAGATCGGCCCGGTCGCCCGGCCCGACGACGTGCGCTTCGCCGATGGACTGCCCAAGACCCGCTCCGGAAAGATCATGCGACGGCTGCTGCGCGACGTCGCGGCGGGCCGAGAGACCGCAGGCGACACGACGACGCTCGAGGACCTCTCGGTCCTGGCGAAGCTGCGCGCGTCCGACGAAGACTGAAGACCGAGCGCGATCCGCGCAGTCAAGGGGGGATTGAATGCGCATCGTATGGTTGATCGTCCTGGTGCTCCTGGTTGCAGGTGGCGGCTGGGCCTACACGCGCGTGGAACGCACGCCGCCGCTGATCGGCACGCGCACGACGCCCGAGTTCGCGAGCGGAGAGTACGAGCACGAGTTCCGCTTCTCGGACGAGGGCACGGGCCTGCGCTCGGCGCGCATCTGGCTCGAAGCGGGGGGAAAGCAGTTTCCGCTCGCCGAGGAGACCTTCGAGGGCAACGCGCTGACCGGCGCGGCGCTCGACGTCGAGCGGCCGATCAAGGT
>CAZMKX010000318.1:0-2278 GCA_964566375.1 uncultured Myxococcales bacterium | reverse complement strand
TACCTGAAGATCAACCGCGAGATGCGCGCCGAGAACGACGCGGAGCTCGCGAAGATCACCGCGAACTCGAGCGCGGACCGGATCTGGTCTGGCGCATTCGCGCAGATGCCCAACACGAACGCCGGCGCGAAGTTCGCGGAGCGACGCAGCTACGTGTACAACGGCGAGATCGTCGATAACCAGACGCACATGGGCTACGACTTCGCGTCGACCTCGCACGCGTCCATCCCCGCGGCCAACGACGGCGTCGTGGTCTTCGCCGGACCGCTCGGCATCTACGGCAACTGCGTCGTCGTCGACCACGGCCTGGGCCTGTTCAGCCTGTACGGGCACCTGTCCGAGATCGCGGTCGAGAAGGGCTCGCCCGTCGCCAAGGGCGAGTCTCTGGGAAAGAGCGGGACGACGGGGCTCGCGGGCGGGGATCACCTTCACTACGCGATGCTCCTCGACGGGACGTTCGTCGACCCGCTCGAGTGGTTCGATCCGAAGTGGATCGCCGAGCACATCGAAGGAAAGCTCCGGGCCGCCGCCGCGACGCCGTAGCCCGAGCCGTGGCCGCGACGCTCGAGCGGGCGCAGCGCGACACCATCCGGCGTCGGCTGCTCGCGTGGTACGCGCGCGCGCAGCGCGATCTGCCCTGGCGCCGCACGACCGACCCGTACCGCATCTGGCTCTCCGAGACGATGCTGCAGCAGACACGCGTCGAGACGGTGATCCCGTACTACGAGCGCTTCGTCGCGGCCTTCCCCGACGTGCACGCGCTCGCCGCAGCCGACGAGGAGGACGTGCTGCGGCTCTGGGCCGGGCTCGGCTACTACGCGCGTGCGCGCAACCTGCGCCGCGCAGCCGCCGCGGTCGTTCGCGAGCACGGCGGCGTGCTGCCGAGGGACGAAGCCTCGCTCGCCGCGCTGCCCGGCGTGGGCCGCTACACCGTCGGCGCGCTGCGCAGCATCGCGTTCCGCGAGCCGGCGGCGATCGTCGACGGAAACGTGCGGCGAGTGCTCTCGCGGATCACCGCGACCGAGACGCTGCCCGACGCGGACGCGTGGCGCCTGGCCGGCGAGCTCGTGCCCGCGCGAAGCCCGGACCAGTTCAACCAGGCGCTGATGGAGCTGGGCGCGACCGTCTGCACCCCGCGCAAGCCCGCCTGTCCGGTCTGCCCGATCGCCGGGGTCTGCGCGGCGCACTCGGGCGGCCGGCCCGAGGACTTCCCGGCGGCCAAGGCCAGGCCGAAGTCACGCGCCGTCACGGCGCTCGGCGGCTTGCTCGTGCGGCGGGGGCGGATCCTGCTGCTGCGCCGGCCGTCGCAGGGCCTGCTCGGCGGGCTTTGGGAGATCCCGAACGTGCCGGAAATCTCGGCGCCCGGGCTGGTCGCACTCGTTCGCGAGCGCAGCGGGCTCCGCGTCGCGGCCGGGACGCCGCTCGGCACCGTCCGACACGCGTTCACGCATCTGGACCTGACGCTCGACGTCGTTGCGCTCGAGGACCGGGGCGGGCGCGTCGCGGGGCGCGCCGCCGCAGATGCGCGATTCTGCGGAACGGACGATCTTGCTGCCCTGCCGCTCTCGCGGCTGATGAAGAAGGCCCTGGCGCTGCCGCGTACCGCTTGATCCGCCGAGGAGAGATCCAACCATGGCCTCGCCCGATGCGCTGATCCCGAAGTCGATCACGAGCCTGCGCGGCTACACCCTGGCCAAGCTCGCGGGTGACCTGGTCGCGGGGCTCACCGTCGGGCTGCTCGCGCTTCCGCTCGCGATGGCGTTCGCGATCTCGTCGGGCCTCTCGCCGCAGGCGGGCATCTACACCGCGGTCGTCGCGGGGTTCCTGATCTCGGCGCTCGGCGGCTCGCGCACGCAGGTCGGCGGGCCCACGGGCGCCTTCGTGGTCGTGGTCGCGGGAATCGTCGCGGAGCACGGCGTCGACGGGCTCTTCATGTGCACGCTCATGGCCGGCGTGGTGCTGATCGTGCTCGGCGTGACCGGACTCGGCACGGCCGTGAAGTACATCCCGCGCCCGGTCGTGATCGGGTTCACGAACGGGATCGCGGTGCTGATCGCGAGCACGCAGCTGCGCGATTTCTTCGGCCTGCAGGTCACGGAGGTGCCGGGAGAGTTCCTGGACCGGCTTCGCGTGATCGCGAGTCACTTCGACACGCTCTCGGGGCCGACGACGGTCCTTGCGACGGTCGCGCTGATCGGGATCGCGCTCGTGAACACGTTCGCCGCGCGCGTCCCGGGCTCGGTGGTCGCGCTCTTCGCCGGCACCGCCGTCGCGTGGG
>CAZMKX010000317.1:0-4995 GCA_964566375.1 uncultured Myxococcales bacterium | reverse complement strand
GCGACGCCGCCTTCCGCGAACTTCTGCCGGTGGTAGGACTCCAGGAAGAAGCCGCGCGCATCGCGAAATACGCGCGGCTCGATCAGGATCACGTCGGGAATCGCGGTCGGCTGGAAGCGCACGCGACGAGCATATCAGAGCGGTCTCGCGACCCCGAAGAGCGTTACGCGCGCGTGGCGCGTGCGTCGTCAAGGCGACGCAGCGGGCGGCCGATGGCTACGACACGAGCCGGGAGGGGCAAGCATGTTCGGTGCGCGCGGGAATCGCTTCCGTCTCGTGTTTCAGCTCGCGATCGCGTCACTCGTCGCGACCGGCTGCGGCGCGAGGCAGCCGCGCGTCTGGGTTCCGCCGGCGGTCGAGCTCGGCCGCTTCGGGACGCTCGGAATGATCGAGTTCGACGCGCCCGCGGGCGACGGACTGGGCGCGCTCGCCAGCCGCGAGTTCGTCGCCGCGATCCAGCGCGCGCAGCCCGGTACGCCGGTGCTCGAGCTCGGCACCGAGCGGCGCGTGCTGGCGGGCGTCGGGCGGCCCGAGCTAGACCCCGAGGCGCTTCGCGCGCTCGGCGAGAAGCACCACGTCGATGCGCTGATCGTCGGCGCCCTGGAGCCGGCGCTCGTGCAGCCGAACGTCGCCTTCGACTCGGGCGCGCCTTTCATGTCCGCTTCCGCGAATCTCGAGAGCTCGCTCGGCGTGCGCATCCTCGATGCGCACTCGGGCGCGACGCTGTGGAGCAGCTCGACGCACGCGCGTGCCGACGTGGCGCGCGTCGATCTGACGGCGACGGGAATCTCGAGCCCGGGCACGAGCCAGCCGAACGAGGCGCGAATCACGCTCGTGCGTCGTCTCGTCGGCGGCGCGACGCGCGACTTCCGGGGCTCCTGGGACTAGAAGCGCACGGTTCCCGCGACGAACGGACCGCGCAGCTGGATGTCGATGCGGTTGTCGCCGACGTCCTTCTTGAAATCCAGGAACTTGTAGCCGAGCGAGATCAGCGCGTTGTCGGTGAACTCCCAGGACAGCGACGTGATCTGCATCCAGGCGAAGTCCGACGAGTTCCCGATGTTGAAGCCGCCGACGTCGCCCTGGATTCCGAGCACGACCGTCTTCGACAGGTCGATCGCGATGCGCGCGCCGACGACGCCGTCGACCCAGGCCTCCCAGTCGCTGAGCTCCCGATTGAAGGGACCGAGATCCAGCTTGAGATCGGGCTTCAGCGCGTAGTAGCGGGCCCCGGCGTAGAGCTCCGCGACGGTTCCGCGCTGGTCCGAGGGCCCCGCGGAGAACGGTCCCTTGGTGTTCAGGATCTGGTAGCCGCCGTTCAGCTCGACGATCCACTGATCGAATTCGAGCTTCGCGCTCGCCGGCACCTTGACGTTCCCGCGCGGCCCGAGCCGGAACGTGTCCCGATAGGTGTCGGTCTCGAGCGCGGCGTAGAAGATGTCAGTCACCACGGCGAACTTCCCGAATTGCGCGCGCCCGCGGAGCATCGCCGCGATGTTCAGGTTGTCCCACACGTCCGAGAAGCTGATGTGGGTGTCGAACTCGCCCTTGTCGGTGTCGATCTGGCCCGCCAAAGCGGTCCCCCAGCCGTAGAGCGTGAGCTCGTAGCTCGGCTTGTCCGGGTCGGCGGCCGGATCGGCCGCGAACACGATACCCGGTGCGGCAACCCACACGGAGATGAGTAGAGCGCAGAACACCTTCATGAACGCGGGCCCCCCCTCGAAAATCCGATCGGTACTTAGCACGCTCCGCGCCGGATGGGCGAGGGGCTGGCGGCAAAGACGCGAACGACCGTTCCCGGGGGTAGAATCCCCCCTGGGGTCGGATCCGGAAGGGAGTGGGCGATGGCAGGAGCGAGCGGCGCGCGAGGCTGGGATCCGTTGCAGTCGCTGCGCCAGATTCTGGACCAGGGCGAGCGGAGCCTGAACGAGATCCTCGCCGAGCGCAGCGCTCGCGAAGGGCGGAACGAGCTGCGCGGGACGCTCTCGCGACTGGCGCTGGACGCGCAGCGCCTCAGCTGGCGCCTGTGGGGCCGGGTCTTCGAAGCGATCAACCTGCCCACGCGCACCGACGTGATCCGACTCGGCAAGTCGCTCGCGCAGCTCGAGCACCGGCTGACGCAGATCGAGAGCTCGCTGCGGCACGCCGAGCACGCGGCGCCGGCGACGGAGGTGCGCCGTGCGGCGGTCAGCGCGCCGCCGTCCGACCGGCCGCGCCCGCGGCGAACCCGCAAGCCGCCGTCCGCACGAGCGGGAGAGGAATCGCGATGAGCGCGTCCCAGACCGAGGAAGCGGGACTCGGCGATCGCGTCCGCAAGGAAGTCGAACGCCTGCTCCAGCGCGGCGTGAAGGGCTTCGCGTATCTGCGCAGCGACGCACCCGACGTGGGGCTGTCGCCGAAGGACGAGATCTACTCGCGCGGCACGCTCGCGCTCTACCACTACCGTCCGACGACGGACGAGGTGTACCGCGTCCCGGTCCTGCTGGTGATGTCGCTCGTCAGCAAGCCGTACATCCTGGATCTCGCGCCGGGACAGAGCCTGATCGAGTTCCTCGTCTCGCGCGGCCACGACGTGTACATGATCGATTGGGGCGAGCCGCGGCCGGAAGACTCGGGGCTGCGGCTCGAGAGCTACGTGCTCGATTTCATTCCGGACTGCGTGGAGCGGGTGCTCGAGGACTCCGGGGAGCCCGACGTCTCGATCGTGGGCTACTGCATGGGCGGGATGCTCTCGCTGATGTACGCGGCGCTCCACCCCGACGGCCCGCTCGCCAACCTGGCCTGCTTCACGACGCCGTACAACTTCGACGGAATGGGCCTGATGAAGCGCTGGTCGGACCCGAAGCACTTCGACGTCGATCGCATCGTCGACACGCTCGGAAACGTTCCGCCCGAGCTGCTCGTGCGCTCGTTCGAGATGATGCGACCGGTCTCGCGCATCGCCTCGCAGATCCGCCTCTGGGACAACATGTGGAGCGACGAGTTCGTGCGTTCCTACCGCGTGTTCGACCGCTGGGCGAACGACCAGATCGCGTTTCCCGGCGAGTGCTTCCGGCAGACGATCAAGGAGCTGCAGTGGGCCAACCGGCTCTACAAGGGCGAGCTGCACCTGGGCGGACGCCGGGTCGACGTCTCGCGCGTGCGCGTCCCGTTCCTGCACGTGATGGCGGAGCACGATCACATCGTTCCCTACGACTCCGCGCGTGAGCTCGTCGACGCGGTGGGCAGCGCGGACAAGCAGGCGATCGTGCTGAAGGGCGGACACGTCAGCCTGGTCGCAGGGCCGAACGCGGTGCGCCGCATGTGGCCCGCGCTCGACCTCTGGATCGCCGAGCGCGCGACGTGAAGATCACGCGCGCGTACCCGCGCCGGGCCGAGTCGGGGCGCTTCGCCTGGCTGCTGCGGCCGATGCAGCCCGCCGATCGCGACGCGCTGCTCGCGCTCGCGCGCTCCATTCCGGAGCACGACAAGCTCTTCCTGCGCCGCGACATCACGCGGCCCGAGGTCGTCGACCGCTGGGTCGCGGAGCTCGAGGCCGGTGAGCTCGCGACCGTGCTCGCGGAGCGCGTCGGCGAGATCGACGGCTACGCCACGGTACAGCCGGACCGCGACACCTGGTCACTCCACGTCGCGGAGCTGCGCGTTCACGTCGCGCCGGCGAGTCGCGGTCACGGACTCGGCCGGATCCTCACGCAGGAGGCGTTCGCGCTCGCGCTCTCGGCGGGAATCGAGAAGATCACCGCGCGCATGACGACCGACCAGACGGCGGCGATTCGCGCGTTCGAAGGTCTCGGCTTCCGCGTCGAGGGGATGCTCAGCGACTACGTGAAGGACCGCAACGGACAGAAGCACGACCTGCTCGTGCTCGCGCACGACGTCGCGCGCTTCAACGCGACGCTGCAGGCCTACGGCGTCGTCGACGCGCTCAGTGACTGAGGGCCGTTCCCGCGAGGGTGATGCGGTGCATCAGCCGCCGGCTGCCGTGGTAGTCGTTGATCGCGTAGTGCCAGCTCGAGCGGTTGTCCCAGAACGCGACCGAGCCGGGTGACCAGCGGTAGCGGCAGGTGAACTCGGGCTTGGTCACGTGCTGGTACAGGTACTGGAGCAGAGGCTGACTCTCGGCCGGCGTCCAGCCCTCGAAGTGGAGCGTGTGCCCCGGATTCACGTACAACGCCTTCCGGCCGCTCTCGGGGTGCGTGATGACCACCGGGTGCGTCGCGTCGCCGACGCCTTCTTCGCCCTTGAGCTGGGACGCGAGGTCGGTCTTGCGGTAGATCCCTTGCGCGCCGTACAGGTGGCGATTCGAGTGCAGCGCGCGGAGCGTACCGAGCGTGCGCTTCAGCCCGTCCGAGAGCGCGTCGTAGGCCGCCATCGCGTTCGCGAACATCGTGTCGCCGCCGGCCTCGGGAAGCTCGCGCGCGACCAGGATCGAGCCGAGCGCAGGCTCCGCGTCGTAGCTGTGATCGGCGTGCCAGCCGCCGCCGATGTTGGTGCGCTGCTCCTTCTCCTTGCGCACCTCGGCGATCTCGGGGTGCTCCGTGTTCTCCGGGAAGAACTTGTTGACGACGATCGAGCCGAAGCGCCGCGCGAAGGCGATGTGGTCCTCGGGCGTGAGCTTCTGATCGATGAAGAAGAGCACGCCGTGCTCGAGGAACGCCTTGCGCAGCGCCGCGAGCTCGTCGTCCGAGAGGTGCGCGAGATCGATGTCCGAGACGACGGCGCCGCAGCCGCTCGAGTAGCGCGTGACTTGCATGGATCGTTCTCCCCCTCGCTATCGATCGAGCTGCGGCGCTTCGCGTCGCGGCATCGCTCAGTGCGTTCCCTCGGTCGCCTCCTTCGCCTTCTTCGCGGCCTCTTCGGCGGCCTCGCTCGCCTTGTCCACGGCGTTCGCGCCCACGTCCTTCACGTCCTCGACGGCCTGGTCGACGGCTTCGCCCGCCTTCTCCATCGTGCCCTTCTCCTTGCACGCGGCGGCGCCGAGCGCGAGACCGACGA
>CAZMKX010000316.1:0-5005 GCA_964566375.1 uncultured Myxococcales bacterium | reverse complement strand
CGCCCTGGTGGCGGAGGGTTGGATGGAGTTCGCGATGAACGGAACCCAGCCGCAGCGGATCGGGAACCGCCACCCGCAGATGTCGCCGCACGGCTGCTTCCCCTGCGCAGGCGACGAAGCCTGGCTCACACTGGCTTGTGGCAGCGATGCCGAGTGGCGCTCCCTCTGTACTGTGATGGGCCGCCCCGAGCTCGCCGCGGACCCGCGCTTCTCGGACCTCGCGGCGCGCAAGCGCAACGAGGACGAGCTCGAGCGCCTGATCGACGCATGGACGCGAGGGCGGGATCGTTGGGAGGCGACTCGAGCGCTCCAGGCCGCGGGCGTGGCCGCCTTCCCCTCGCTGTCGAGCCGCGACTTGGTCGAGGATCCCCAGCTCGCGCAGCGCGGATTCTTCGAGCGACTCGCGCATCCGGAGGTCGGAACCCGCACGCACGCCGGGATTCCCTGGCGACTCAGCGAAGCGCCCAACGGCGTGCGCTCCGCCGCGCCGCTACTCGGCGCCGACACCGATGCGGTCCTGCAGGAGCTGCTCGGCTACGCCCCGGCCCGCGTCGCAGCGCTGCGCGAGGCGAAGGTGCTGTACTGAGCGCTGCGCCGGAGCCGGCGGGTCAGCGCTCGATCGACTCGAGGCCATCCACGAGTCCCCACGCCGCGGCGCGCGTCGCGTCCAGCCGCTCCCCCGAGAGCGCGAGCCAAGCCGTGCGCTGGCGGCCGATCCGTCGCGGCAGACTCGCCGTTCCGCCTGCGCCCGGGACCAGTCCCATCCCCACCTCCGGCAGCTGAAACCACGCGTCCTCGCGCGCGATCACCTCGGCAGCGAACGCGGGCAGCTCGACTCCCGCGCCGACACACGCTCCGTGGACGCGCACGCGCGCACGCTCGGCACAGGCGATCAGCGCTCGCGCCGGGTGTCGCGTCGAGCGCACGGCGTGCGCCGTGGCGGGGTCGGGAAGGCTCCCGAACTCGTCGAGGTCCCCCCCGCTGCAGAATGCAGGCCCTGCGCCGTCGAGCCGCACCTCGAGGACCGACGGGTCGCAGGCGGCCACGCGCAGCGCCTCGACCAGCGCATCGCGCATCTCGCTGGAGAAGGCATTGCGCACCTCGGGTCGGTTCAGCGTGAGTCGCAGACGCTCGCCATCGCGACTCACGCGCACCACCGGACCGCTCCCACTTCCGCGCTGCCGGCGCATGGGCCGGCGCTCGAGCCAGCCGCGGAACTCGGGGCCGCTCTGCAGCGTCGAGTAGACCAGCGACTCCGCGACCAGCGCCTGATGGAGATCGAGAGATTCGCCGAGGCGCAGGAGCTGGACGAGCGCGAGCGCCGCGAGCGGAGAGCGCGCGATGCCGGCGAGGAGCGGCGCGAGCTCCGCATCGTCGTCGACGAGCACGTCGAAGCGATCGGCAAGCTCCTTCGCGTGGGCGGCGAGCGCCCCGCCCCGGATCCCGATGGTCGGGCACGGAAGCTCGGCCAGCGCCTGGAGCGCCCCCGCGAGATCGATGCCCGAGGGCGGTTCGCTGCTCAGATCGACCAGGAGCACCCCCGCGCCGGTCAACGGCGACCAGAGCTCGGAGCGAAACGGCGAGCGCAAGCGCTCGAGCGCCTCGCGGAGCGCCAGCGGCTCTATGAAGCTTCCCCCGACAGCTCCGCCCGCACGACGCGGCGCAGCAGCTTTCCGGTCTCGTTGAACGGGAGCTCATCTCGGAACTGGATGCGCGCAGGCGTGCGATTCGAGCGCAGGCGCTCGCGCACCCAGGCGCGCAGCTCCTCGTCGGTCGCGCTCTTGCCGGCGTGCAGCACCACCGCGGCGGCGACGGCCTCCCCCCACTCCTCGTCGGGCACACCGACGACGGCGCAATCGGCGACGGCCGGATGGGCGAGCAGCGTCTCCTCGATCTCTCCGGGCGAGAGGTTCTCTCCGCCGCGCACGATCACGTCGTCGATCCTTCCATCGAGGAAGAGGAAGCCGCCCTCGTCCAGGTATCCGCCGTCTCGCGTGGGGAACCAGCCTTCCGCCTCGAGCCGGCTGCCCTGGTCGAGGTATTCGCCGGAGACCTGCTCCCCGCGCACGTGCACCTCTCCCCGCTCACCCGCCGGAAGCGACCGGCCTTCGGCGTCGCGGATCTCGAGCTCGAGTCCCGGCAGCGGCCTCCCCACCGAGGTGAGCCGGCGGCGCACCGCGGGATCGCTGCTCCCCGCGGCGGTTCGGTGGTCGTCCGGGCCGAGCACAGTGATCGTGGAGCTCGTCTCGGTCAGACCGTACGCATTCGTGAAGTCGGCTTCGGGGAAGAGCTTCATCGCGCGCTCGATCACCGTGAGCGGCATCTTCCCGCCCCCGTAGGAGAGCGCGCGCAGCGAGCGCACGCTTGCGTCTCGCGCGTCGCCGACGGCCTCCACGATGCGCGCGAGCATCGTCGGCACCACAAATGCATGCGTCACTTGCTCTCGCCGTACGGCTTCGAGCCACTCGAGGGGGTCGAAGCGCGGAAGCTGCACGATGCGCCGCCCCGCGTATACGTTGCTGAGCACTGCAGCCATGCCTGCGATGTGATACGGGGGCACGCTCACCAGCGCCGCTTCGCTCGGATCCGCGCCTCCGAACTCGATCGAGCCGAGGATGTAGGAAACGAGGTGCTTGTGGCGCAGGACCGCCGCCTTGGGAACGCCGGTCGTCCCGCTGGTGAAGAGCAGGATCGCGATCGCTTCTGGATCCATGCCCCACTCGGGCCCGGGCGCCTCTGCGCCGAGGTGGCGCTCGAGAAAGGCATCGCGCGCGACGACCTGCGTCTGCGACAGGCAGGCGAGGGAGCTCACGCGCTCGCCTTCCGTGACGAGCAGGGACGGGGCGATGCGCGCGGCGAGCGCATCGATCTCGGCGGCGGTGAGTCGGTAGTTGAGCGGCACGAACGGCACGCCCGCCCAGGCGCTCGCGAAAAGCCCGATCGGCACCGCGAGGCCGCTGGTGTCGAGCAGGGCCAACCGCTCGGCGCCGGCCTTCCGGATCTCCTCGGCCGCACTGCCCGCCGCCGCGAAGAGATCCGCGTAGCTGAGGTCGCGCCCCCCGCTGCGCACGGCGACGCGCTCGCCGTGCCCCGAGGCCGCCATCTCGAGCAGCATCATCACGTTCATGGCTCAGTCCGAGGACGGAAGCTTCTTGGCTTCCTTCTCCTTGAGCAGCTCGCCATTGGCCGCGAGCGACCCGTTCCCCGCCTTGGTGCAGAGCACCTCGAGCTTGCCGGATTCGTCCACGTAGCGCTTGCCCAGCTTGGTGCCCGCCGCTGCGTCCGGAGCCAACGAGTAGCCGCCGACGGGCGGCGCGCTGACGAGCGTCATCGGCGCACCTCCGCACGAGAGGTCCGCGCCGCCCTCGGGCACCGAGATGACCATCACTTCCGTCGAGCACACCGAGCTGCGCAGCCGAGCACCTGCTTTGAGCGTTGCCATCTCGATCCTCCCTACCCGCTCTGCTCGCGCCCGACCCGGCGTGCCGGCGCGAGCAGCCATTTTCCCAAAGGGTAACAGTTTCCCGAAAGGCGTTCGCCGCGGCGAGGGGCCCCCTCAGCGCGGACCGCGCCCACGCCTGGAATGTACAATGAGCGCGCGGTTCGAACGCGGTCTGGCGCGCAGACGGAGGAGGTCGGCTTGCGCGGCGTCGAGATCCAGGAGCACGGGCCGGCCGCGCGACACGCCTCGGCCCTGCTCGGGTCTATCGGGCTCGAGCCGGCGCCGAACGTTTCGACGACAGCGGCCTGCCGCGAGCCCGATCTCGCCGCCGAGCCGGATCCCGTGCTCGATTGGGCGAGTTCCGGCGCGATGGCGCTCGGGGGCTGGCCCGAGGGCCCACCGATCGCCGCACCCTCGTCCCTGGCCACTGCTGCACGGGGCGCGGCCTTGGCGCTCGCGGCCCTCGCGCCGCAGCTCGCCGACCTCGACGGCCCTGCCCTGCTCGGCGAGCGCGCGGCGTTCCTCGGTCTGGGTCGCCAGGGACTGACCTCGCCAGGGGGTGCGTGCAGACTGCTGCGATGCGCCGACGGCTGGATCGCGCTCAATCTGGCCCGCGCGGACGACTGGGCCCTCCTTCCCGCGTGGCTCGGCGGAGATACGAGCGACGATCCGTGGAGGTTCGCGCAGCAGCGACTTGCCCATCGCTCCGTCGGCGCCGCGGTGTCCCGCGGGCGTTTGCTCGGGCTGCCGGTCGCACCCGCCTCGGCCCCTCGGTTACGGCCCCCGAGCCCGATCCGCGTACTGGCGCGAGGAACCCAAGGCGCTTCGGACCCGCCTCTCGTCGCGGATCTCTCGTCACTCTGGGCGGGACCACTGTGCGCGCAACTCCTCAGCCTCGCCGGCGCGCGCGTGATCCGCATCGAAAGCGAGCAGCGCCCCGATGGCGCGCGCGCAGGCCACCCCGGCTTCTTCGATCTTCTCCACGCCGGTCAGGAGAGCGTCGCGCTCGACCTGCGCAGCTCGACGGGCCGGAGCGCGCTGCGCCGTCTGCTCGAGGTGGCGGACGTGGTGATCGAAGCGTCGCGGCCCCGTGCGCTCGCCCAGCTCGGCATCGACGCGGTCGGGCTGGTCGGCGCGCGGCCCGGCAAGGTCTGGCTTTCGATCACCGGCTACGGGCGCGAGGGGCCGGGCGCGCACTGGGTCGCGTTCGGAGACGACGCGGGCGCGGCTGCGGGGCTCGCACGCGTGACCGGGGATGCCGCTGGCGAACGGGCGCCGCTCTTCTGCGGCGATGCGGTCGCGGATCCGTTGACCGGGTTGTACGGTGCGGTCGCCGTGCTCGCGGCGCGCCGTCGGGGAGGCGGCATGCTGCTCGACGTCGCGCTCGCGCGCGTGGCGGCGTACGCGCTGCATGCCGGGAAGGCCGGCGTCTCGCGCACCGTCGTCGACTCCGAGGGCTGGAGCGTGGAGACCGTGTCGGGCTCCGCGCGCGTCGCCGTACCCCGGGCGCGTCCCGGGCGCGGCCGCGCGCGGCCGCTCGGAGCCGACACGGCGTCGGCCGTG
>CAZMKX010000315.1:0-5015 GCA_964566375.1 uncultured Myxococcales bacterium | reverse complement strand
GCGCCCGGGCGCGAAGCTCATTGCGACGTACTGCACCCAGGGTCACGCGGCGCCCCAACCGACGCTGCACACGGCCGAGGAATGGATGAGCGTGACCGAGCGAATGCACGCTCGGATGAACGTCGGATGGCAGGGCGTCAAGACGCCGACGCAACAGGAGATGGAGAACATCGTCGCGTACATGCAGAAGCGTGCGCGGTAGAGCGAGCCCGTGAGCCGTACCTGTCTCGATGAGTCATCCTGATGATGCCCTACTTCGAGCAGCCCTCCGTGAGCATCGGACCGCTGACCATCCACGCCTTCGGCGTGATCGTCGCAGCAGCGGTGCTCTCGGGACTCACGATCGGCGGGCAGCGCTTCCGACGCCTCGGGCTCGACCGCGCGCTCGGGGACCGACTTGCGTGGTGGGCGCTCGTCGGCGGCTTCCTGGGTGCCCACGTCTTCTCGGTACTCGTCTACTTCCCGCGCAAGGTCGTCGAGAATCCGCTCGTGCTCCTCAAGCTGTGGGAGGACATCAGCGTCTTCGGCAGCATCGTGGGCGGGATGCTCGGCATCTGGCTCTTCTTCCGATTCGGGGCAAGAGACATCGACGCGCGGAAGCGGCTCGCGTACCTCGACGTGGCTGCGTTCGTATTCCCAGTCGCGCTGATGATCGGTCGGATTGCCTGCACCGTGGCGCACGACCACCCGGGGACGCTCACCACCTTTCCTCTGGCGGTGAGCCTGAAGAGCGGGGCGGCACGCGAGTACGTCACGGGCGTCTACGCCGACGCCGGTCGGCTTGCAGAGCTGCCTCCCGCAGCGACGCTCGCGCGGCTCGGCTTCCACGATCTCGGTTGGTACGAGTTCCTGTACCTCGCGGCCGTCGTCGTGCCGGCAGTGCTGCTACTCGACCGTCGGCCGCGTACGGCCGGGTTTTTCCTCACCACGTTCATCTTCTTGTACATGCCCGCGCGCTTCCTGCTCGACTTTCTGCGGGTCGCGGACATTCGGTACGCGGGACTCACACCCGCCCAGTGGTTGGCGTTGGCCGCTCTGCTGATGCTACCCGCGATCGCGCGCGCCCGGCGCGGAGCGCGGACGATGCCGGATGGGCAAGAGATCGCGCCCGCCGCGTCCGGCCCGAAGGCGCGGCCAGCAACGGAGGAGCGATCGTGATCGAGAGCGGTCTGCGCTTCCTACTGAAGGGAGTCGCCGAAGGGGTCGAGCTGCCCGATCAAGGCGATCATGGCGACGTCGGCGCGCTGAACGGTCCGGTCCCAGCGCGAGTGGGTTGTCGGTGGCCAGCAGCGCGGCGCGCGCTACGCGATGATCTCGCGGATCACTCCGGCGCCGACGAAGCCCTGGGCGCGGATGTTGCGGAACCACACACGCGTGAAGGACACGAGCTCCGCGCGGCGCTTCGCGTAGACGCCCGTTCGCCGACCGGCGTCGTCGTACGCGTAGACCTCGTCGTGCGCCCCGACGTAGTCGTTGCGGAACGAGATCGGCTCGGCGCCGAGTGCATGGAACTCGAACACGATCTCGGGATCGTGCATCACGTCCCCGTTCTGCACGCCAGTGTGCGCGAGCGCCACGAGCCTGCGGCCCTCCGAGGATGCGCCGATCTCTTCCACGACGAGCGGCATGTAGCCTTCGACAGTGATACGCACGCAGCGCGCGCCGCCGAGCAAGCGTTCGATCATCTCGCTGAACTGAGTGAAGGTCGTCATCGGTCCTGCCTCCGTTGTTAGGGCCCGTTCCGGGCCGGCTCTCTCACCAGCCCGGGAGAGCCGGCCGGACGGGCCGGAGGCCGCACACGCGCCTGGAGCCAGGCGACGAGGCAGGGCACGTGAACGGAGGCTTTGCGGAGGGCGCGGGCTTTGCCGAAGGCGCCGCCGCGCAGGGCGAGTGTGCGGACGACACGAGGGGGGCAGGGGCGAGGCCAGTCGCGACACGAAACGAGGGGGCGCCTCGGCATGCGCGTTGCGCTCGAGCTTCGTGCGCAGATGTGGGAGGCGACCGCTCCGCTGTCCGGTTAGCGGGCGAGGTAGCGGAGAATCAGCTCGGTGACCTCCTTCAGGAAGCGCTCGTCGCGAAGGCGCTCCGGCTCTCGGAGCGCCGTTCCGTGGACCAGCGCCTCGCCGGCCTCGAGGGCAACGTAGGCCGCGAGCTCGAGATCCTCGGGTCGGATCTCCTCGCGATGAGCCTCGAAGTAGGCTCGCGCGAAGTTGTTGAGGGCGCGGCGCTGCTCGCCAGGCACCGAGGCAGCGATCTCGTTGTGGAGGCGCGGATCCTCGACATGCATGTCCGCGATGAAGCGCACGAAGGCGGGCACCGCCTCGCGCAGCGGGAGTGCCCCGAGACGGCCAAGGCTCTCCATCAGGCGCTGGAGGAATCGCTCCTCGTAGCGACGGGCTAGCTCGGCGAGGAGCGCCTCCTTGTGGGGGAAGTACTGGTAGACGGTGCCGATCGACACCCCCGCGACCTCGGCCACCCGGTTGGTGGTGAGCCGCTCGCGCCCCTCGCGCGACAGAATCTGAGCAGTTGCTTGGATGACGGTGTCCACCGTCGTCCTCGACCTTTCCTGCTTCGGACGCCTTGTCGGCGGTTTAGAGCGCGAATTCTGCACCGGATCTCGAGGCTCCAGAACGCGAGTACTAAAGATGAGCATATACTCGCATAATGGCCGCATGCCCTACAACCCCCTCGACCCCGCCACGACCCGCGACCCCTACCCCCTCTACGCCCGCCTGCGCCGCGAGGCGCCACTCGAGCGCTCTGCGCTCGGCTTCTGGGCGCTGAGTCGCTACGACGACGTCGACACGGTGCTCCGCGACCCCGAGCGCTTCTCCTCGGGAGTGCTCGGTGACATGATCCAGGGGGTGAAATCGCTCTCGCCCGAGGGCCTCGGCGTCGGGGAGACGCTCCTCGGCACCGATCCGCCGGCCCACTCGCGACTGCGGAAGATCGTGAATCGCGCCTTCACCCCGCGGCGTATTGCAGCGCTCGAGGAGCGCATACGCGCCCTCGCCCACGAACTCCTCACAGGCATCGCCGCGGTGGGCGAGTTCGAGCTGATGGGCGCGCTCGCGGTTCCGCTCCCGGTGACAGTCATCGCTGAGATCCTGGGGATCGATCCAGCCCGCCGCGCTGACTTCAAGCGCTGGTCCGAGGAGATCCTAGCCGCGATCGCGGGATCCCCGTCGCCGGAGCTGCGCGCGCGCCTTGAGCGCTCCTTCCTCGAACGCGCTGCGTACCTCGAGGAGGTGATCGAAGAGCGAAGGCACGATCCCCGCGACGACGTGATCAGCGCCCTCGTGCGAGCCGAGGAGGGCGAGGAGGTCATGACCGAGGACGAGGTCGGCAACTTCCTCGTCCTCCTCCTGGTCGCCGGGAGCGAGACCACCTCGAACCTGATCGGGAACGCCGTCCTCGCGCTTCTCGAGCACCCCCACGTGCTCGAGACCGTGCGCGCCAATCCCCGGCTCCTCCCAGCGCTCGTCGAGGAGACGCTCCGCTACGACTCCCCCGTCCAGCTCACGCTCCGGCGCGCGACGTGCGACGTTGAGCTGGCCGGCGGGAAGCTCTGTGAGGGAGAGACGGTGGCGCTGCTCCTCGGCTCGGCGAACCGCGACGAGCGCCAGTTCTCGGAGCCGGACTACTTCGACCTCGGCCGAAGCGTCGCGCATCTCGCCTTCGGCCACGGAACGCACTTCTGTCTCGGAGCGCACCTCGCCCGCCTCGAAGCGCAGCTTGCGCTGGACGCCCTCATCGCGCGCTTCGGGCACATCGACCTCGCAGATGCCGTCGAGCGCATTCCCTCGCTCCTCACGCGCGGGCCGCGAGCGCTGCGCCTGCGTGTCGCGTGATCCGCCAGGACGAGCACGCGCCAGGTTCTACGTCGACCGACTATTCAAGGAGCCCGAGTCTTCGCATTCGCCGCACCAAGCGTCCCTGCAGCGTGCTCTCGTCTAGGAACCCGAGGCAGTCGGCGATCTCCGTGAACGGCCCGAAGGGCTTGCGGTCCTCGGGTAGCTCTCCGATCCAGAGCGACAGAGCAACGATCGCAGCCGCGGCGACGTTCAGCGTGAGTAGCGGCCAGGCGAGACTGACGGCGGTCTCGCCCACGATCGCAGCCGCGCACAGAAGTGCGGCCACGACGTGCCCGACGAGCGAGGCATGCGCTCCGATTCGCGGTCGTCGAAGTTTCACGCTGGAGCTCTGGCTTGCGCGTCCTCGTTGAGATGCAACGTCAACCTCTGGCATCGGACGTGCCGTCCTCGAGAACGGCGTCGGTGGACGCGAGCCATCGATCGATGTGGCTGTGGTCGGCGACGCCGAGCTCGGCGAGGAGATCCCCGATCACCGTGCGCGTGTCGCGATCGAGATCGACGAGATGCCCGAGCGCAACCTGGCTGTCGCCGTCCCAGAGCGCGAGCGCGAGGTCGTAGAGCGTTCGCGCGCGGCGAACGCGCGCGACGTCTCCAATCTGAAGCAGCTCGCTGCGAACCGTCTCCAGGTTGAAGTGCGCGAGGCGCAGGATGCGGTCGCAGACGGCCTGCTGCTGCGCCTGGTCGCGGAAACGATCGGTCACGCGCTCGCCTCGGCGTTGTGCGAGGTCGCCCCCGCGCCATTCCCTCGTCGGCGCTTCCAGGTCTTGAAGGCCCGATCACCGGCAAGGAACTGGCGCAGAATCTCGGCCGCGAGCGCGGCGGTGTCGATGGCCTCGCCGTACTCTTGGGCGTAGAGCTGGCCGTAGAGCTCGAGCTCCTGGTGAGTTTGAGAATCGAGGCGGAAGCGGAGCTCCTTGGGCGGCTCGGCTTCGACGCGGGGTCTGAGCTTCATGGGACGAGTCCCCCTCCGACGAACGTGTTGAGGTACGGACCTTCGAAGATCAGGTCCTTGTTCACGAGCACGTTGAACCGATAGCCGGGACGGATCCGCAGCGTCGGCTGCACGTTCATTTCGCGTCGCAGCATCTGGCTCGCGGCCTCGCCGAGGTTCTGGCCGAGGGCGGTCGCGAGCGTGTTCTT
>CAZMKX010000314.1:0-5023 GCA_964566375.1 uncultured Myxococcales bacterium | reverse complement strand
CCATGCTCGAGCCCGAGGCCATCGAGTACGCGCTCTCACTGTGCTGCGAGACGTCCAGGCCCTCGTACTCGTCCTCGTCGGCGACGCGCAGACCCATCACGAGCTTGAGCACGGAGAGGATCACGAACGTAACCGCGGGCGCGTAGAGTGCGGTGAAGCCGATCGACTTCAGCTGCACCATGATCTGCTGTCCGTTGGTCTCGATTCCCGCGCCGAGCGACGTCGCGAAGATGCCTGACGCGAGTGCGCCCCAGGCGCCGCCCAGGCCGTGCACGCCGAACGCGTCGAGCGAGTCGTCGTAGCCGAAGAGCGGCTTCAGGAAGGTCACGGCCGAGTAACACACGATCGAGACACCCAGCCCGACGGCCATCGCGCCCATCGGCGCCACGTTGCCGCACGCCGGGGTGATCGCCACCAGGCCCGCGACCGCGGCCGTCGCCGCGCCCAGGGCGGTCGGCTTCCCGCGGTGAATCCACTCGATCAGCGCCCACACCAGAACCGCGGTCGATGCTGCCGTGCTCGTGTTCAGGAGCGCGAGCGCGGCGAGCGGCGAGGCGCTGAGCGCGCTGCCCGAGTTGAAGCCGAACCAGCCGGCCCAGAGCAGGCCCGCGCCGATCAGACACAGCGGCAGGCTGTGCGGCGGCATCGGCTCGCGTCCGAAGCCGCGCCGCTTTCCGAGCATGATCGCCGCGACGAGCGCCGAGAAGCCGCTCGACATGTGGACGACGAGGCCGCCGGCGAAGTCGATGGCGCTCGCGTCGAAGATCCAGCCGCCGCCCCAGACCATGTAGGCGAGCGGGCAGTAGACCGTGAGCAGCCAGACGGAGATGAAGACGAGGAAAGTCGAGAACTTCATGCGTTCAACGACCGCGCCCAGGATCAGCGCAGGGGTGATGATCGCGAACATGCCCTGGAACATCACGAAGATGTACTCGGGGATGTAGCGGACCGGGGTCGTACCGTAGTTCGCGGTGACCGAGTCGAGCCCGACGCCCGCCAGGCCCGCCTTCGCGAAGTTCCCGATGAACGACGCGTCCTCGCTGCCCGAGAAGGCCAGGCTGTAGCCGACCAGGATCCAGAGCACGCCGACGACGCCCGCAGCGATGAAGCACTGCATGAACACGTTCAGCACGTTCTTCGCCCGAACCAGACCGCCGTAGAACAGCGCCAGGCCCGGAAGGGTCATCATCAGCACGAGGCCGGTCGCGGCCAGGATCCACGCGGTGTCGCCCGAGTCGACGACCGGCGGCGCGGCGGCATCCTGGGCCCAGGCCGAGGTGGCGACGAGGAGCGCTGCGGCGGTTCCCCCCGAAGCGGCGAGTAGCATTCGCAAAAGCTTTGGCGCGGACAGAGCGGACATGTGGAACTCCCTCCAAGGGTCTCGTGGACCCGCTGGGGGCGAGAGCAATGTCCGTGCCGCGAAGCGCGCGCCACGACGGCCGCTCACGGCTCCTCGCTGCACAAGATCCGAGCAGGCGCGCTCCGGGCGTGGGCAGGTCCGACCGCTACCGATAGCCCTCGACCACCGGACGGCGCGGGAGCCGCGCCCAGACCTCGTCGCACAGCCGTGTCAGCTCCGCGTCTAGCGCGAGCTCGGCGCCCGCCAGCGTCGCGTCGAGCTGCTCCGGCCGGCTCGCACCGATGATGGCCGAGGTGACACCGGGCTGCGCCAGCACCCAGGCCGTCGCGACCGCGGCCAGCGCCAGCCCGCGCGACTCGACCTCCTTCGCCAGATCGGCGACCGCCACGAGCTGCGTCTCGTCCCAGTAGCGCGCGCGGTAGATCTCACCCGCGCCGCGGATCGTGAAGCGCGTGCCCGCGCGCGGCGCCTCGCCCGCCTTGTACTTGCCCGAGAGCAGGCCGCCCGCGATCGGGTTGTAGACGATCACGCCGAGCTTCTCCTGCCGCGCGTAGGGCAGGAGCTCCGTCTCGATCTCGCGATAGAGCAGGTTGTAGCGCGGCTGGAGCGTCTCGTAGCGCGTGAGGCCGAGCTCGCGCGCGGTGCGGTCGGCTTCGGCCAGGCGGAAGAGCGGATAGTTCGAGCAGCCCACGTAGCGGACCTTCCCCGCGCGCACGAGGTCGTCGAGCGCGCGCAGCGTCTCGTCGATCGGCGTGTGCGGATCGGGGAAGTGGGTCTGATACAGGTCGATCACGTCCGTACCGAGCCGGCGCAGGCTCGCATCGACCGCGCGCTGGATGTGGAAGCGCGACAGTCCGACGTCGTTCGTGCCCGCGCCCACCTTGCCGCGGCACTTCGTCGCCAGGAAAACGCGCGAGCGCGCGCCGCGGGCCGCGAGCCAGCGGCCGATGATCTCCTCGGTGAGGCCGACCTGCTCCGCGCCCGCGCCGAGGGGGTAGACGTCGGCCGTGTCGAAGAAGTTGACGCCGGCGTCGAACGCGCGGTCGAGGATCGCGAACGAGGTCGCCTCGTCCGACTGGACGCCGAAGGTCATCATGCCCAGGCACAGCGTCGGCACGCGCACGCCCGTCCGACCGAGAGCTCGTCTGTCCATGGAATCTCCCCTCGCTATGCTCGTGGCATGTCCAAGCCGTTGCCCTGGGCGGAAGTCGAGAGCCTGCTCCTGCAGGACTGCCGCGTCTTCACGGTGAGCCGCTCGCTCGCGCGCTCGCCCCACACGGGCGAATCGCACCCATTCTACCGGATCGACTCGGCCGACTGGGTGAACATCGTCGCGCTCACCGACGACGACGAGCTGGTGATGGTGCGCCAGTACCGGCACGGCGAGCGCGAGGTCACGCTCGAGATCCCGGGCGGGATCGTCGATCCGGGGGAGGACGGCGCGAGCGCCGCGGCGCGCGAGCTGCTCGAGGAGACCGGCTACCTGGCGGGCTCGGTGACACGGCTCGGCGTCGTGAATCCGAACCCCGCGCTGTTCGGGAACCGCACCGAGACCTACGTGGCGCGCGGCGTACGGCGCGTCGCCGAGATCGAGAACAGCCACACGGAAGAAACCGTCGTCGAGCTCGTGCCGCGCGCCGCGCTGCGCCGCGCCGCGCTCGAAGGCCGGATCAGCTCGGCGCTGGTGATTGCGGCGCTCTACTGGTTCGAGCTGCACGACGCGGGCGCGTAGGTGCGGATTCTCGGGATCCTGCTCGCGCTCGCGCTCTGCGCGTGTGGCGACGATCCGCGGCGCATGCTGCGCGTCGGCACGAGCGGCGACTACGCGCCGTTCTCGAAGGCGGGGCAGGGGTTCGACGTCGACGCCGCGCGCCTTCTCGCCGACGCGCTCGAGCGCGACCTCGAGCTCGTCCCGTTCCGCTGGCCCGAGCTCGAGGCGCGCGTGCGCGCCGGCGAGTTCGACGTCGCGATGAGCGGCGTCACCTGGAGGCCGGAGCGCGCCGTCGTCGGCCGGATGGGGCTCGCGGTGGCCGTCGGCGGGCCGTGCTGGCTCGGCGAGGCGTCACCCCGGAGTGTTGCCGTGAACCGCGGCGGCGTGCTCGAGCGCTTCGCGCGCGCGCAGTTCCCGCAGGCGCGGATCGAGACCGTGGACGAGAACGGCGCCCTGCCGGGCGCGCTCGCGAGCGGCGCGGTCGAGGCGATCGTGACCGACAGCTTCGAGCTGCGGGACTTCGCGCGTCCGGGCGACGCCGCGCACTGTCGGCCCGCGCGGGACCGCAAGGTCTGGTGGATCGCGCCCGCGCGCGCGGCCGAGCTCGGCCCGGCGCTCGACGCGTTCGTACGCGGGCGCGAGCCGGATCTCGCCGGGCTCCGCGCGAAATGGTTCGGCGCCGCGCAGCCGCAGGACGAAGCTGACCGGCTCATCGACTTGATCGCGCGCCGGCTCGCGTTCATGCCCGCGGTCGGCGCCTGGAAAGCCGCGCACCAGAAGCCCATCGCGGATCCGATCCAAGAGGCGCGTGTGCTGGACGGCGTCTCGAAGCGCGCGGCGAGCCTGGGCCTCGACCCGCAAGCCGTGCGCGCGCTCTTCGCGCTCCAGATCGAGCTCGCCAAGGCGATCCAGGGCCGCGCTCCGAACGCGGCCGCGACGCTCGATCTCGACACGCAGATCCGGCCCGCGCTCGCCGAGCTTTCCGACCGGCAGCTCGAGTCGCTCCGGCTGGCCGTTCCGATCGATCCGGCGGCTCTCGACGCGGCCACGCTCGAGCCGCTTCGCGACTGGCTCGAGCCGCGCGAGGTCGATTCGCTGGCACGCGCACTCGCAGGAATTCGTTGAACTTCTCGTCCGAGGGGAGGACACTGGAGACGAGCCAGAAGAGGAGGCCGCGCATGGGCCTGATCGCTCAGCTCCTGGAAAGACGCTCACCGGTCGTGCACCTCGTGAGCCCGCACCAGACGGTCGACGAGGCCGTCGCGATCATGGCGACGCGCAAGATCGGCGCCGTTCCGGTCGTGAAGGACGGCCGCCTGGTCGGCATCTTCAGCGAGCGGGACCTCCTGCGCCGCGTCGTCTACGCCCACCGCGCTCCCGACAAGACGGAGATCGGCGAGGTCATGACGCCCGACCCGCTGACGGCCGCTCCGAGCGAGGAGCGCGCCCTGGCCGTGCGCAAGATGGACGCCCGCGGCTGTCGTCACCTGCCGGTGGTGCTGCACGGCGCGGTGGTCGACATGCTGTCGATCCGCGATCTGATCTTCGGCGAGCTCGAAGAGCGCTCGGACGACGTCGAGTCGCTGCGCCGCTACATCGGCGGGAGCTACTAGCGGGATCCGGCGCGGCGTAGCCGCGCCACCCGCACTTCGTTCGCCTTCGGCTCACTGCGCGCGAGCGCCGTGCGCTCGCTTGCCGGCCGCTCGGCGGACCGGCAGGAGCGTGACTGTGCCCGGAGGGGCCGCGCCGGAGCGCGGGAAGCGCGGCGAACCGCTATCGTGGGCACCTGATGCGGGTGGCGCTCGCGCAGCTGGATCTCACGATCGGGGACTTCGCGGGAAACCTGCGCAAGATCCGCGAAGCGCTCGCGCGCGCGCGCGGTGAACGCTCCGATCTCCTGATCCTGCCCGAGCTCGGCATCTCGGGCTATCCGCCCGGCGACCTGCTCGAGC
>CAZMKX010000313.1:0-5023 GCA_964566375.1 uncultured Myxococcales bacterium | reverse complement strand
GCACGATCGGGTCGATGCCGTAGTCGACCGTGAAGCGGAAGCCGCGCACGAAATCGGCGAGCTGCGCTCCGAGCGTGCGGAAGTCGTGGCCGCGCGGCGGATGGACGCGCAGGTACGAAGCGCACAGCGCGATCCAGTCCTCGGTCGAGACGACGCGCGCGAGCGCCGGGAAGTTCACTGCCAGTGCGCGCCGCAGGCTCGTGGCGTACGCGTCGCTGTACACGCGCAGGCCGCGCGCGGCGGCGACCGGCCGGTCGCCGTCGACGAGCGCGAGCGCCGCGTCTCCGCTGCGCTCGATCGACTGACTCCAGAAACCGGCCTGAAGCTCGCGCCAGTCTCGCGTCGCGGGCTCGCGCGATCGTTCTACACGCTGCACCGCTGCAGCCGGCTCCGCGGCCGTCGATGCCAACGCCCGCGCGTGCTGCGCGCGCGCACGCTCGACCTCGGCGCAGAGCTCCGCGAACGAGGGCAGGTTCTCGTCGCGCTCGACGATCACGTCCGCGTCCGGGAAGCGCCGCGAAGCGATCTCGAAGAGGTCCCAGACCGGGTCCGGAACGTCCGCGTCGTGCGTGTCGATGCGCACGTCGGGAAGCACGGCGTGCCCGGCCAGGTGCATGTAGTCGACGCTCTCGCGCGGGATCTCGGCCAGATAGTCGAGGGGGTCGATTCCCAGGTTCTGCGCGTTGACGTACAGGTTGTTGACGTCGAGGAGCATTCCGCAGCCGCTGCGCCGGCAGAGCGCGCGGAAGAACTCCGCCTCGCCCATCTCGTCGCCGCGGAACGCGACGTACACGCTCGCGTTCTCGAGCGTGAGACGGCGACCGAGGATCTCCTGGGTGTGCGCGACCCGCGCGGCGACGTGATCGAGCACGCGCGCGTTGAAGGCGATCGGCAGGAGATCGTGCGATTGGCGCCCGCCGAACGACGTCCAGCACAGGTGATCGCCGACGAACGCGGGCTCGACGCGATCGCAGAGCACGCGCAGCTCGCGCAGGTAGGCTTCTTCGAGCGGATCCGAGCCCGCGATCGACAGGCTCACGCCGTGAAGCGCGATCGGGTGCGCGAGGCGCAGCTCGTCGAGCATCTCGCGGCGCTTGCCGCCGATGCCGAGCACGTTCTCCGTGACCACTTCGAACCAGTCGAGCCGACGCTTCGCGCGCGCGATCTCGTCGAAGTGGGGAGTGCGAAAGCCCGCCCCGAAGCGCACCGGCTTCATGCGTTCGCTCCGAGGCGGGCGACTCTCACATCTTCTCGTACTTCTTGGCGTCGGTGGCCGTCGTCCACGCGCCGCCGGCGTCCGTGCACGCCTTCTCCTCGGACACGCCCTCGACCTTGGTGCCGCCGCACTTTCCGGCGTGGCCCTTCACGCTCTTACCGCACTCGGTCCGGTAGCACGCCTTGGCGTCCGTGCTCCCGGCCGCCTCGTCTGCGGCAAGAGCCGTCGAACCCACCATGCTCGCGACGGCGCCGGCCGCCAGAATGCCCAACATCGAACGCTTCATTGAGTCCTCCCGTGGTGAAACGACGCCCGAGGAGCGGACGCTCGTCGGGCCGTATCTAGAGTACGACGCGCGAGCGTCCGCGTTACATCGAGCTCGGGCTCAGAAGCTGATCGCCCGCGTACGGATCAGCATCGCCAGCCGGCGGCGCTGATCGGGCTCGAGGATCCCGTGCAGCTCGGCGAGCGCCTTCGCGACGGCCCGCTGCACGGCCAGAGCGGCCGTGACGCGCTTCTCGGTCGCGGCGTCGGCCTGCGCGTTGTCGAAGGCCTCGTGCTCGACGGCGTCGGCCAGGTCCGCGGCGGAGCGCCGCTGGTCGACGGCCGCCTGCGCGCGCTCGATCTTCAGGCGCTCGAGGACGCGCGCCGCGTTCTCGAGCTGCTCGGCCGTCAGGTCGAGCTTCCAGGCCAGGAATCGCAACGGGCGGCGAACGCCGAGCCCCGCGCCTTCCTCGTCGCCGCTGCCGAACGAGAAGTGCAGCTCCGCGCCGCGCGGACCTTCCGCGTGGCGACCCGTGCCGGCCCAGGCAAAGGCCGGCTCGAAGGTCCCGCAGCCACCGTGGCGACGGGCGTGCCAGAAATGACGTCTGTGCATCGCTTCTCCTCTCGCGGGGGCGGATCCGCTCCCCGCGGGGCATGCGCGCGGGCATCATGCCTCGCGCAGTTCGAAGCCTCGCTCCGCGGCCGCGCGCCGTCAACGCAGCGCGCAGGCGGCGGGGTGCAGCCTGTAGACTGCGGCGATGGAGTTCAACCTCGCCGACCTGTTCGAGAACGCCGTCGACACCTTTCCGGATCGCGAGTGTCTGGTGGCCGAGGGCAAGCGGCGCACCTTCGCCGAGCTCGATGCGCGCGCGAACCGGCTCGCGCACCACCTCGCCGCGCAGGGCGTCCGGCCCGGCGACCACGTCGGCATCTACGCGTACAACTCGGTCGAGTGGGTCGAAGCGCTCTGGGCGATCTTCAAGCTGCGCGCCGTCTGGATCAACATCAACTACCGCTACGTCGAGGACGAGCTTCGCTACCTGTTCGACAACGCGGATCTCGTCGGGCTCATCTACCAGCGCGAGTTCGCGCCGCGCATCGAGGGCGTGCGGGACGCGCTGCCGAAGCTCCGCTTCTCGATCGTGATCGAGGACGGGAGCGGCGCCGATTCGTCGGCGCTCGGCTCGCTCGAGTACGAGTCGGCGCTCGCCTCGGCCTCGCCCGTGCGCGACTTCGCGAAGCGCTCCGGCAGCGACCGCTACGTCCTCTACACCGGCGGTACGACCGGCCTGCCGAAGGGCGTCGTCTGGCGACACGAGGATGTGTTCTTCGCGCTCGGCGGCGGCATCGACCCGACCACCAACGTGCGGGCAACCCGTCCCGAGGAGATGGCCGAGCGGGGCAAGGCCGGCGCGATCACGTTCCTGCCGATCGCTCCCCTCATGCACGGCGCCACGCAGTGGGCCGTGATGGGAGGCAGCTTCGTCGGCCGCAGGAACGTCCTGGTCGCGAAGTTCGACCCCGTCGAGATCTGGCGGCTGGTCGAGCGAGAGCGCGTGAACGGGCTGGTGATCACCGGCGACGCGATGGCGCGACCGCTGATCGAGGCGCTCGAGGCGCCCGGCGCCTCTTACGACCTGTCTTCGCTCTTCGTGCTCTCTTCGAGCGCCGCGGTGTTCTCGGCGTCGCTCAAGGACGACTTCTTCCGCCACTTCCCGAACATCGTCATGACCGACGCGATCGGCGCGTCGGAATCGGGCGCGAACGGCATCGCGATGGTGCAGAAGGGAAACACCGCCATGAAGGGCGGCGGACCGACGGTGCGAGCCGTGATCGACACTGTGGTGCTCGACGACGACCTCGAGCCCGTGAAGCCCGGATCGGGCGTGATCGGCAAGGTCGCGCGCGGCGGGAACATCCCGCTCGAGTACTACAAGGATCCCGGGAAGACGCGCGAGACGTTCGTCACCGACGCGCGCGGCCGTCGCTTCGCGATTCCCGGCGACTTCGCGACGGTCGAGTCGGACGGCACGATCACGCTGCTCGGCCGCGGCTCGGTGTCGATCAACTCGGGCGGCGAGAAGATCTACCCCGAAGAAGTCGAGTCCGCGATCAAGTCGCACCCCGACTGCTACGACGCCGTCGTCGTCGGTGTGCCCGACCCGCGCTTCGGCTCGCGCGTGGCCGCTGTGGTGCAGGCGCGCACGGGCCGCACGCCCACGCTCGACGCGATCCAGGCGCACTGCCGCACGAAGATCGCCGGCTACAAGATCCCGCGCGAGCTGCACCTGGTGAGCGCGATCGAGCGCTCACCGTCGGGCAAGCCCGACTACCGCTGGGCGAAGACGGTGGCGACCGGCGGCGCGTGAGCGCGCGCTCAGCGGGAGTTCAGCTCCTTCTGCACGGCGGCGGCCTCGTCCTCGAGCTTGCGCTCGTAGTCGTCCTCGCAGTTCGGGCCGCTCTTGGAGACCACGCGCACCGTGATCGGCGCCGCGTTCGGGTCCTCGGGCTCGGAGAGGAGCGCGTGCCAGAGCTCGACGGGATCGCTCTTGTAGGCCGCCCGAATCTCGTCGTAGCGTGCGGGCGGAATACGCACGAGCTCGGGTCCGAAGTAGCACTTCTCCTGTCCGACGAGCCCGAGCCGGCGCCGCGAGTCGAGCGCGCAGAGCAGCTCGCGCAGCCGCACGCGCAGTGCCTGATCGCGCAGGTCGCGCTGCGTCGGCGCGTCGGGAAGCGGCGGCACCTCGGGCTGGGTGCAGGTCGGCGTCGCGGCCGGCGCGGGCTGCGCGTCCTGCGCGGCGCCGCGGGCCGGCCCGCCGAACACCCCCGCGAGCGCAAGCGACGAAGCGAAGAGCGCCGACATCGCGCGCGTCGCGGTCACGCCAGCCGCCTCCGCGCCGCCGGCACGATCTCGTCCAGGTACGCGTCGAGCGCTTCGCGGTCCCAGGGCGCGCGCAGTGCGACGTTGATGCTCTGCGCGCCGGCGTCGGCATAGGCTTCGATCGTCTCGAGGGCACGTGCGGGCGTGCCGACGAGCGAGCCCGAGATCATGCGTTCGGCAGCGGGGCCCCACATCGCGCGCAGGTCGGCCTCGGCGCGCCGGGCTCCGTTCTCGTCGAGAGCGAGGTGGAAGGACAGGTTCACCGTGCGCGTGATTTCGCTCGGGTCGCGGCCGACCTTCGCGCACCAGTCGTCGAGCACGCGCGAGAGTCGCGCGAACTCGGCGGGCGAGGTGTAGGCGGCGTTCCAGCCGTCGGCGTGGCGCGCGACGATCGCGAGCGTGCGCTTCTCGCCGATCCCGCCGATCCAGATCGGCAGGCGCGGCTGAACCGGCGCGGGCAGGCAGGACGCGTCCTCTACACGGAAATGTTTTCCCCGGAAGGTCGTACGCGGCTGCGTGAGCAGACCGCGTGTGACCTGACAGGCCTCTTCGAGCATCTCGAGCCGCGTGCCGAGCGGCGGGAAGTCGTAGCCGTAGGCGCGCGCCTCCCACTCGTGCCAGCCGCCGCCGAGTCCGAGCACGAAGCGGCCGCCCGACAGGTG
>CAZMKX010000312.1:0-5026 GCA_964566375.1 uncultured Myxococcales bacterium | reverse complement strand
CGCGTGGATGGTGAAGTAGTCGACGCCCTGCTCGGCCTGCTCGACGAGCGTGTCGAGGAAGAGCTTGAGCGTGAGCTCCTCCGCGCGCCCGCCGACCTTCTCGAGCGCCTGGTAGATCGGCACGGTGCCGATCGGCACCGGCGAGTTGCGGATGATCCACTCGCGCGTCGTGTGGATGTTCTGGCCGGTCGAGAGATCCATGACGGTGTCGGAGCCCCACTGGATCGACCAGAGCAGCTTCTCGACCTCTTCGTCGATCGACGAGGACACGGCGGAGTTCCCGATGTTCGCGTTGATCTTCACCAGGAAGGGGCGGCCGATCAGCATCGGCTCGCTTTCCGGGTGGTTCACGTTGTTGGGCAGGATGGCGCGGCCGCGCGCGATCTCGCTGCGCACCAGCTCGGGCGAGACGCCTTCTCGCAGGGCCGCGAACTCCATCTCGGCCGTCACGATGCCGCGTCGCGCGTAGTGCATCTGCGTGACGTTGTGCCCGGTCTTCGCGCGCAGCGGCCGCGTCCGCCGGCCGGGGAAGTCGGGCGTCGGGCGCCCGCGCGCGCCGTCGTCGGCGGGCTGGGTCGGACGGCCTTCGTACTCCTCGACGTCGCCACGCTCGCGGATCCAGCGATCGCGCAGCTTCGGCAGGCCCTGCACGAGATCGATTTTCGCCTCGGCGTCGCCGTGGGCGCCGCTCGTGTCGTACACGCGCACGGGCGGCTCGGCGGCCTGGCCAGGGGGCGTCGTGAGCTCGATCTCGCGCAGCGGCACGCGTAGATCCGCGCGCGAGCCCTGGAGGTAGACGCGCCGGGAGCGAGGAAAGTGACGATGGCCGCTCATGGACGCAGAGTACCGGAGACGTGCGGGAGCGGGTAGTCGAGCGCCGAACGCCTCAGCCGGACGACTTCAGCTTCTCGCGGTAGTGCTTGTGGAGCTTCGCCACCTTGGGCAGCGCGATCGCGGCGATGTACGGCTGGTGCGGGTTCCGCTCCGCGTAGCGCTGGTGGTAGGCCTCGGCCTCGAAGAACTCCGTGAGCGGCTCGAGCCGCGTCGCGATCGGCTGCGCGAAGACGCGCGCCGCATCGAGCTGCGCGATGTACGCCGCTGCCACCGACCGCTGCGCGTCGTCGGCGGTGAAGATCGCCGACCGGTACTGGTGGCCGACGTCGTTGCCCTGGCGATCGAGCTGCGTCGGGTCGTGCGCGACCGAGAAGAACACCTTCAGGAGCTGCCCGTACGAGACCACGGCCGGGTCGAAGCGGATGCGGATCGCCTCGGCGTGCTTCGTCGCGCCGCTGCAGACGGTGCGGTAGTCGGCCTTGGCCGCCACGTCGCCGACGTAGCCCGAGGTGACCTCGTGAACGCCCGCGAGCTCCGCGAAGACCGCCTCGGTGCACCAGAAGCAGCCGCCGGCGAGGACGGCGGTCTGGGTGGCGCCCCCGGCGGCGGGAGGCAGGTCGCGTTCCGGGTCCGGAAACTCGCTTGGCGATGCGCCCATCGACGGTCTCCTCGTGCGGTTCGGCGGCGTGCGGCAGATGGCGATGGAGGGACTCGAACCCCCGACACGGCGGATATGAGCCGCCTGCTCTAACCAGCTGAGCTACATCGCCAGACTCGAAGCGCGCGAACACTAACCGGCGCGGCGCGCCGCTGCTAGAGCAGCTTCAGGTACTCGAGCAGCCGGGCCATGTCCTCCGCGCCGAGCTCGAGCCCGCGCGCGTCCGCGATCGCGCGAACCGCCGATTCGAGGTCCGCCCAGCGACCGTCGTGACCCCACGGCCCGGAGAGCGAGACGCCGCGGAGCGACGGGCTCGCAAACTCGCCGCCGGTACCCACGTCCCGGAGCCCCGGACGCGTGAACGCCGGCGCCGGGTGGCATTCCGCGCACTCGAGCTCCGTGAAGACCGCATAGCCGCGCCGTGCGGACAAGGTCACCGGCTCGACAGGCGCGCCGTCCGGCTCGATGCGCCGGCGGTCGAACGCGGGGATCGAGAGCAGGTAGGCCTCGAGCGCCTCGCGGTCCCGTCCCGCCAGGGTTCCGCCGCGCATCTCGACTTCGAGCATGCGCGCAACCGCGGCGCCGAGCGTGGGAGCCGACTCGTCCCAGAAATAGGGCGCCGTCTGCCACAGACCGCGCAGCGTCAGGGTCCGGCGCCCGCCGGCGGTTCCGGGCGGGACGATCCGGGCCCCCGCGTAGACGAGGCCGTCGGCGCCGCCTCCCGGATGGCAGGTCGAGCACGCCGTGCTGCCGTCACCCGAGAGCCGCGCGTCGTTGAAGAGAGAGGCACCGCGCTGCACGAGGTCGGGGTCGAGCGCGGGCGGCTTCGCGGGCGCGCGATCGCCGCCCCCGAACAGGCTGCAGCCCGAGCCGATCAGCAGCAGCGCGGCGCTAAGTCCGAGCCAGGAGCGCATGCTTCTGCACCTTTCCAGACGCGGTGCGCGGCAGCTCCTCGACCACCACCACCTCGCGCGGGAGCTTGTAGCGCGCCAGCCGCTCGCTCGCCCAGGCGAGCAGCGCGGCGCCATCGATGCTCGTTCCCGCGGGGACCACGTACGCGCGGCCCGCCTCGCCCCAGCGCGCGTCCGGGACGCCCACCACCGCGACCTCCGACACCGAGGGATGTTGGCCGAGCACGCGCTCGACCTCGGCGGGGTACACGTTCTCGCCGCCGCTGATGTAGAGCTCCTTCAGACGGCCGACGAGGGTCACGAAGCCCTCCGCGTCCATCACGCCGAGATCCCCCGTGCGGTGCCAGCCATCGATCCGGGAGAGCTCCGTCTCCTCGGGCCGTCGCCAGTAGCCGGTCATCACGATCGGCCCGCGCACGACCACCTCGCCGCGCGTACCGGGCGGAACGTCGTGGCCGCGCTCGTCGGCGATCCGGACTTCGCCGAACGCGACCGCCCGCCCCACCGAGCCCGCCTTGCGCAGCGCGTCCGCCGCGTCGAGGCAGCACAGGATCGAGGTCTCTGTCTGTCCGTAGCCCTGCTTCAAGCGGATGCCCGCCTGCCAGTAGCGCTCGATCGTCTCGACCGATAGCGCCGCGCCCGCACTGAACGCGAAGCGCAGCGTGGCGAGCTTCTCCGGCGCGAGGCCCGCCGCGAGCACGCGCTCGTACATCACCGGGACCGCGCCGAGCAGCGTCGCGCGTTCCCGTGCGACGGTGTCCTGCAGCGCGATCGGATCGAAACGGTCGACGAGCACTGCGGTCGCGCCCGCGAAGAGCGTCGGCACCGAAAGGATCTTCAATCCGAACGAGTGGAAGAGGGGGATCGGCACCACCACGACGTCGTCGCTGGCGAGCTCGAAGTAGCGCTCGGCGTTGCGCGAGTTCCAGTACGTCTTGCGGTGCGGGAGCACGGCGCCCTTCGGCCGACCGGTCGTGCCGCTCGTGTACAGGATCACCTGCGGCGCTTCCCCGCCCGGCGCCGGCGTTCGCCGATCGGCCCGCGCGGGCATGCGCTCGCGCAGCTCCTCGGGCGAGAGCATGTGCGTGCCGGCGCGCGCCGGCACGTCGATCGCGGCTGCGCGCACGACCACGCGCGGCTCCGAGTCCTCGATCTGAAAGCCGAGCTCGGCCGCGGCGAGTCGAGTGTTGAGCGGGATCAGGATCGCGCCGAGCAGTGCGCTGGCGAAGTAGAGCTCCAGGTAGAGCGGCTCGCTCGGCAGCGCGAGCGCGACGCGATCGCCGGCGACCACGCCGAGACCCGCGAGAGCCGCAGCCGCGCGATCGACGCGCGCTTCGAGCTCGCCGTAGGAAATGCGCTCACCCGTCGCCTCGACGCAAAGCGCCAGCTTTTCCGGCTGCGCGTCGGCGTGCGCGACGAGCCAGCTTCCGACGTTCGCGTCTGGCCCGGGATCCCTGCGCATGGTGGGTCGCGAGTGTGACAGAATCGCGGCGTGAACCTCAAAGGCCAGCCCGTCCGCGTCGGCGATCTCGTACACCAGGCCGAGCGTGCGATCTCGCCCGAAGTGATCGCCTTCTACTGCGACACCTTCGCGGATCGCAATCCGGTCTACGCGCGCGAAGGCGTCGCGCCCCCGCTCCTCTACCACAGCGAGGTGTACGCGCACATCGATCGCTGGTACCTGAAGAAGCTGGTCGGCAACCTGCACGCGCGCCAGGAGTGGCTGCTCTTCTCGCCGCTTCGCGCCGGCTCGACCGTGCATACGCGCTCCACCGTGATCGAGCGCTATCGCAAGCGCGACCGGGATTTCGTCGTGAACGAGGTCGACTTCTGCGACGCGAGCGGCCGGCTGCTGGTGCGCTCGCGCACGCACCAGTCGTTCCTGGCCGACCTGCCGCAGGCCGAAGGCGCGTACGTGGTGGACCGCGACAGCGCCGCGAAGAAGGAGAAGCGCGCCGTGGGCGACGGCGACGGCCCGGAGCTGGAGCCGGTCGAGCTCGACGTCGACCTGACCACCTGCTGGCGCTTCTCGGGCCCGATCAAGAACTACCACACCGATCGAGACGAGGCGCGCAAGCTCGGCTTCCCCGACGTGGTCGTGCAGGGGATGCTGTCGACGTGCCTGGCCTCGCAGGTCATGGGCAACGCGCACGGGGTGGGCTGGCTCGCCGGCGGACGCATGGACGTGAAGCTCGTCAACGTGCTCTGGGGCGGCGAGCGCGTCCGCGCGCGCGCGAAGCTGCGCGGAGAATCGCCCGAAGGCTCCGCCACGCGCCGCGAATACGAGGTCTGGGTCGAGAAGGACGACGCGAAGAAGACCGTCGTCACCGTCGGCACGGCCTCCGCCCTCGTCTGAGCTCGGGCGAAGCCGAGCGAAGTCAATCGGACAAGAACGCGTCGAGCGCCTGCGCCATCTCGTGAGCCGACGCGAAGCGGTCGTCGGGATCCTTCTGACACGCGCGCATCAGGATCTTCACCAGGCCTTCCGGAATCTCGGGGCGCAGATGGCGCGGGTCGGGAAGCGGGGCGTGGAGCTGCTGGTCGACGACGCCGTCGCCGCTGAACGGACGCTGCGCGGTCGCCATCTCGAACATCGAGATGCCGAGCGCGTACAGGTCCGTGC
>CAZMKX010000311.1:2182-5059 GCA_964566375.1 uncultured Myxococcales bacterium | reverse complement strand
CGCAGCGCCACCACGCACAAGTTCTCGATCGCGGGCCACGACGGCTATCTGACCGTCGGCACCTACGAGGACGGCTCGCCCGGCGAGGTGTTCCTGAAGATGTCGAAGGAAGGCTCGACCGTGTCGGGGCTGATGGACACGATCGCGGTCATGACCTCGATCTCGCTCCAGTACGGCGTGCCGCTGAAGGCGCTCGTCGACAAGTTCAGCCACACGCGCTTCGAGCCGTCGGGCTTCACGCAGAATCCCGAGATCCCGTTCGCGAAGTCGGTGACCGACTACATCTTCCGCTGGCTCGGCCTGAACTACCCGCTCGGCGACACGGGCGAAGTCGAAGAGGACGATCTCGCCGACGACGTGATCCTCGATCCGCCCACCGTCCGGCCCACCGGCACCGAGCGCGTCGTGCCGATCCGCGGCGGCAGCGCCACCGACACGCACCGCCCGAAGAGCCACGGCCAGGAGGACGCCCCGCCGTGCCTGAACTGCGGCGCCATCATGGTCCGCGCGGGGGCGTGCTACGCGTGCGCGAGCTGCGGCGAGACCGGCGGGTGCGGCTGAGCGCGCGCGTCCGAGCGATCGCCCTGCGCGGCGGACCGACTACATGTTCGTGTAGTCGGGTCCGTCGCCGCCCTCGGGCGTCGTCCAGGTGATGATCGCGTAGGGGTCGGCGACGTCGCAGGTCTTGCAGTGGACGCAGTTCTCGTGGTGGATCACGAGGCGCTTGCGGCCCGGGCTCGCGTCGTCGGGGATCATCTCGTAGACCGCCGCCGGGCAGAAGTTCTCGCACGGGTTGCCGAACTCGGTGGCGCAGGTCGTCGCGCACACGTTCGTGTCGAGCACGTGCAGGTGGTGCGGCTGATCGACCTCGTGGCGTGAGCCGGCGAGCGCGACGGCGGTCACCTTGTCGAAGGTCAGCTTGTTGTCGTAGGCGACCTTCTCCTTCTTCAGCCGCTCCTTCGGCGAGAGCTCGGAGAGCTTCATCATGTGCTCGTTGTCCGGGTGCGTGTGCACCTGCTTCACGAGCCCGCGGCCGCCGGTGATCATCGCGAGCGCCTGGCCGTTGATCAGCCACGGGAGCTGGCGCAGCCAGCCCATCCAGCGCGGCATCTTCTGCACGTACTTGAACGAGCCGTGGAAGTTGCGCGCCTTGTAGTGCTCGGTGTGGATCCAGCTCGCGTCGACGAGCCGCTTGTAGGTGGAGAGCGTCTGCGCCGAGAAGTCGTCCTTGCGGATCGCCTCGACGAGCGCCTCGGCGGCGAGCATTCCGCTCTTGATCGCGAGGTGCACGCCCTTCAGCCGCTCGCCGTTGCACATGCCGGCGGTGTCGCCGATCAGCATCGTGCCGTCGGCATAGAGCTTCGGGAACGAGAAGTAGCCGCCCGCGGGAAGCGTCTTCGCGCCGTAGCGGATGCACTCGCCGCCCTCGAGCAGCTTGCGCATGAAGGGGTGCGTCTTCCAGCGCTGCATCAGGTCGTGCGGATCGGTGTACGGGTTGTCGTAGTCGAGACCCGACACGAACCCGATCGACAGCATGTTGTCCTTCAGGTCGTAGATCCAGCCGCCGCCGAAGGTGGTCGGGTCCTGCGGCCAGCCCATCGTGTGGACGACGCGGCCCGGCACGTGGTTCTCGGGCTTGATGCGCCAGATCTCCTTGATGCCCGTCTCGTACGCCTGCGGGTTGGAGCCCTGGAGGCCGAGCTTCTCGATCACGACCTTCGAGCACGAGCCGCGCGGCCCCTCACCGAAGACCACGCACTTCGCGTAGATCTCGGGCCCGGGCTCGAACACGCTCTTGGGCTTGCCGTCCTTGTCGATGCCGCGGTCCTGGACCTGCACGCCGACGACGCGGTTCCCGTCGAAGATCGGCTTCGCGGCCGCGAAGCCGGGATAGATCTCGATCCCGCGCTCCTCCGCCTTCGTGCCCAGCCACTTCACGACGTCGGACAGCGAGATCGCGTAGTTGCCGTGGTTCATGAACGGCGGCGGCGTGACGGGGATGCGGAACGAGCGGTTCTTGCTCATCGCCAGCACGTAGTCGGTCGTGCACTCGTAGTGGTGGGGGAAGCCCTGCTCGAGGAAGTCGGGCATCAGCTCCGCGAGCGCCTTCGGGTCCATCATGGCGCCCGAGAGCTGGTGGCCGCCGACCTCGGGGGCCTTCTCGATCACGAGCACGGCCGGCATCTCGAGGTTCTGTGCCTTGCACAGGTCCGCGAGGCGGATCACGCTCGCCAGCGTCGCGGCGCCCGCGCCCACGTACAGAATGTCTACGTCCAACCGCTCGCGTTCGACCGCCTCACTCATGAGGCCGAGCATACAAGATCAGGCCTGGGGCAGCAGCACCCGGGGGAAGAGCACGAAGACCGCCAGCGCCCCGAGCATGGTGATCCCCGCCACCAGGAACGGCGCTCCGGCACCCGCGCTCGCGAAGATCCACCCCCAGCACAGCGCTCCGAGCGTGCGGCCGGTGTGCACCATCGCCTGGCTCTGCGACATCGTCTCGCCGGCCTCGTGCGCACCGCAGACCTTCGAGAACAGGCTCGTGAACGCGGGGAAGGCGATTCCGCCGCCCAGAACGACGCCGATCGCGCTCGGCGTCAGCGTTGCGAACGACTGGCTGAACGACATCGCCGCGATCGACGCGCCCATCAGGCCGAGGCCGACGATCGTCATGCGGGCCTCCCCCCAGTCGCGCGAGAGCCGGCCGACGAACAACCCCTGACTGGCCCCGAGCACGATTCCGACGGCGGCCATGAAGAGGCCCGTCTGCAGCTCGTTCCAGCCGAAGCGTGCCGACGCGAAGAGCGGGAACATCGACTCGATCGCCGAGAACGCGAAGAAGATGTGCAGGAACAGGTACAGGTAGAGCCGCTGGCT
>CAZMKX010000311.1:0-2082 GCA_964566375.1 uncultured Myxococcales bacterium | reverse complement strand
GGGATCAGGATCGAGAAGCCGATGAAGTCGATCAGGATCGTCGTGAAGATCACGCCGATCGCGAGCCTGCGACCTCCCTTGGCTTCGGTCATCGTTGGCTGCATTCTACGGGTCCATCCGCCGACGCGGGAGGTGCGAACGTGGAGCTACGCGAGCGGAGACTCGCCCAGATCGTGCGCGACTTCATGGAGGCCTTCGTGCTCGCGCGCCGGCTGGGCGAGGACCTGCGCGCGGGGCGACTCTCGTTCCAGACGGTCACGCGTCTGGTGGGCGACGCCGAGGACAGCGCGCTGTACCGGCTGAAGGAGGAGTGCCACGCGCTCTTCCGGCTCGACGTCTCGCGACCGCGCACGGAGGTCCAGGCCGAGGAGCTGTTCGATCTTGCCGTAGGTGCGCTGTTCCACGAGACGATGAAGTTCCGCGAGGGCTTCTACCTGACCGACAGCTACGGCCCGCGGCTGCAGCGGATGATGTCGGAGGGCTCGGCGACGGGGCCGCTGGCCGACGCGTTCTGGCGCGTCGTCGAGGCCGGCCGCCGGCGCATGCTCGAGTCGGAATCGGAGGCCGAGGGCTTGTTTCGCGAGACCCGCGATCAGCTCCTGATCGTGCTCCGCCAGCTCGCGGCTTCGGGGTCGGTCGCGCGCAGCCTGGTCGAGGAGCCAGGACGCGCGGCTGCGGTGTTCGAGCTGCCCCTCGGCCAGCTCCTCGCCGACATCTACGGCTCGGCCGCGCGCGGGTATCAGCTCGCGATCGACAGCTTGATCGAGAACGGTCACTTCGCGGAGGCTGCCGCCGTGCTCGAGCACCCGGATGCACGCGAGGCCGGCGTCTCGGACGGCGCGGTCGACTTCGCGCGCGGGATGGCCAGCTACTACGCAGGAGACAGCCTCGCGGCGCTCGACTCACTCGGTCGCTGGATCAGCAGTGGCGCGAGCTCGCCCGCGCGCTGGCGGAAGGGCGCGGCGAACGTGCTCGCGGCGCTCGCGCAGAACGCCGACCTGACCGACGAGAGCCTGGCGAAGCACGCGAGCGCGCTCGCGGGCCAGCTCAGCGCGGGGCGACCGCGCTAGCCCGCGCGCCGCGCGCGCGAAGCCAGAGCCAGCCGATCGCGCCGATCGCGATACACACGAGTGCGACGACCTGAGCGTTGGTGAAGGGACCGACCAGCGTTGGATTCAGCCGGTAGCTCTCGATCACCAGGCGTCCCGCGCCCGACAGCATCAGGTACTCGCCGAAGAGAAACGGCGAGCGGCCGCGCCGCCACCACAGGAACGCGCCCACGGGCAGGAGCCAGAACGTCTCGTAGAGCATCGTCGGGTGTACGCGGAAGACGGCGTGCGTCAGCGGGTCGATGGTCGGTGGAAGGCCCTCGGGAAACGCGACCGCCCAGGGCACCTCCGAGCGCATGCCGTAGTCGTCGCCGACGAGGAAGCAGCCGACGCGCCCGAGCGCCTGGCCGACCGCGAGCGACGGAGCCGCGCAGTTCGCCGCGGCCAGAAGCGGGACCTTGTTCGCGCGCGCAGCCCAGAGGCCCAGGATCGTCCCGCCGAGGAATCCGCCGTACCAGGTGATTCCACCGCGCGAGGTCAGCAGCTCGAACGCGTTCACCGTAGTGTCGCGCGACATCTGCTCGCCGACGTACCAGAGCTTCGCCCCGAGCAGGCCGCCGACCACGCACCAGGTTACGATGTCCCACGCCGCCTTCGCCGGCAGTCCCGCGCGCTCGAAAGAGCGCGACGCCATCCAGCCTCCGGCCAGGAAGCCGAGCGCGACCATCACGCCGAAGGTGGATATGGGGAAGCCGAAGATCTCGAAGAGGACGGGATACACGGCCGGGCAGAATACCGAAGGCTATCCGTCGCGCTCCTCGGCGCGCAGCCGTTCCTCGATCGCGGCGAGCTGTTCGGGGAAGCACTCCTTCGCGGAGCGCACGAATTCGGCGATCCGGCGCGTCTCGAAGAAGTCCGGGCCGGAGTTGTCGAGCTCGAGGCCGAGCAGGCGGATCTCGGGGCGCCGCTGCAGGAGCTCGAGGTCGCGGCGGTGCATGGTCTCGATGCTCGCGGCCGCGACGGTCTGCATCAG
>CAZMKX010000310.1:0-5059 GCA_964566375.1 uncultured Myxococcales bacterium | reverse complement strand
CGGTCCGATGGCGCAGGCGGCGGGACACGACATCAACTACATCGCGCTGGCCGGCGCGCTCGAGCCGATCGGCCGCGCGGGCCAGCCGCCGCTCCCGCCGCTGAACCTGGTCGGCGACTTCGGCGGCGGCGGCATGCTGCTCGCGTTCGGCGTGCTCGCGGGCCTGCTCGAGGCGAAGAGCTCCGGCAAGGGGCAGGTGGTCGACGCCGCGATGGTGGACGGTGCGGCGCTGCTGATGTCGATGTTCTGGGGCATGCGTCACTCCGGCTTCTGGAACGACGCGCGCGGCACGAACCTGCTCGACACCGGCGCGCACTTCTACGAGGTCTACGCCTGCGCCGACGGCAAGTACATCTCGCTCGGCTCGATCGAGCCTCAGTTCTACGCCGAGCTGCTCAAGCTCTCCGGGCTCGGGGGGCAGCCGCTGCCGGCGCAGATGGACCGCGCGCAGTGGCCCGCGATGAAGGAGCGGCTCGCCGCGCTCTTCAAGACGAAGACGCGCGACGAGTGGTGCCGGATCATGGAGGGCAGCGACGTGTGCTTCGCCCCGGTGCTCGCGATGAGCGAGGCCGCCGCGCACCCGCACAACGCCGCGCGCAAGACGTTCATCGAGATCGCCGGCATGACGCAGCCAGCGCCGGCGCCGCGCTTCAGTCGCACCGCGCCCGCGGTCGAGCGGCCGCCCGCGCACGCGGGACAGCACAGCGAGGAGGTGCTCGCAGCCTGGGGCTTCGAGCGCGACGAGATCCGCACGTTGCGAGAGACCAAGGCGATCGCCTGACGCCGGGGCCAGCCGCGCGATGATCGACGCGGACCTCCACCTCGCCGGTTTGCAGTGTGAGCGGCGGCTCTGGCTCGCCGCGCACGGGCCCGCGGCGGAACGGAACGACGCGCGCGCCGAGGAGCGCGCGGCGCGTGCCCGGACGCGGCGCGAGCTCTGCGAGATCGCCTCCGCGCTCTTCCCGGAGCTGAGCTCGGTCGCCGAACGCGACCCGCGTCGGGCGGCTTCGCGGACGCGCGAGCTCGTCGCGGATTCGGAAACGCGCGTGATCCGCGACGCCGCGTTCTCTGCGGGCGATGCCACGGCGCGCGTCGACTTCCTCGAGCGGCTGCCGTCGTCGGGGTTCGCTCTGCGCGCGGTGCGCGCCGCGCTCCGGCCGAGCGAGACCGCGCTCGACGAGCTCGCGTTCGCGATGCACGTCGCGCGCGCGTCCGGCCTCGAGGTCGCGTCGGTCGAGGTGATCCTGCTCGACGCCGAGTTCACGCGCGGCGACGGCGCGCCCGAGGCGAGCGCGCTCCTTCGCCGCGTCGACGTCACTCGCGACGTCGCGTTCCTCGAAGCCGACCTCGCGACGCGCATCTCCGCGCAGCGTGCGCGCCTCGCGGAGCGCGAGGCCCCGGCGGTCGAGCCGTCGCCGCACTGCCGCCGGCCCGAGGCATGCGAGTTCCTGGCGCGCTGCACCGCCGCGAAGTCCGCGGACTGGATCGGCTACCTGCCCGGCCTGCGCGCGAATCCCCATGCGGCGCTTCGCGAGGCGGGCATCGCGCGGATCGGCGAGCTCCCCGATGCGTTCGCCGCGACGCCCGCGCAGCGGAACGCGCGCGCCAGCCTGGCGCGCGGCGCGGCGTTCGGCGCCGCCGACCTCGCGCGACGACTCGAGAGCTTCGGCCCGCTCTGCGACACGCTCGACTTCGAGGCGATCCTGCCCGAGATCCCCGTCTTCACCGGTACGCGCCCGTTCGAGGTCGTGCCGTTCCAGTGGTCCGCGCACCTGGCGCGGGGTGAGGACGACTTCGCGCACGTCGAGTTCCTCGCCGACGGCGGCAGCGACCCGCGTCGCGCGTTCGCGACGAGCCTGCTCGCCACGTTCCGGCCCCGCGTCCTGCCGATCGCGGTCTACTCCGGCTTCGAGTCCGAGGTTCTCGTCGCATTGGAGCGCGCGTTTCCGGACCTGGCCGCGGAGCTCGAGGCGGTGCGCGCGCGGCTGCGCGATCTGCTCCCGGTCATACGCCGGGCGGTGTACCACCCCGACTTTCGCGGCTCGTTCTCGCTGAAGCGGGTCGCGCCAGCGCTGTGCGAGGGCTTCTCGTTCTCGGATCTGCCGGGAATCGCCGACGGAGGCGCCGCGTCGCGCGCCTGGCTCGCCCTCGCGCGCGGAGAGCTCTCTCGCGCGCGGGCGGACGCGGTGCTCGCGGAGCTGCACGCGTACTGCGCGCGCGACTCGCTCGCGCTCGCGCGGCTTCTCCCGCTCCTGCGCGCGCTCGCTACTCCGACTCGTAGCTGACGGTCGAGCGAACCCAGCGCATGCGCGCGGAACGCAACGCCGCGGCGTCCGCGTTCGGGATCTCGACGCCGAAGCTCGTGCTACCCCCGGCAGGGACCTTCGCGACGGTGAACGGCACCTCGCGGTCCGCGACCAGCAGCCGGAACTCGGCGCGGAGCTGGTCGACGCTCGACGCGTTCACGATCCGTCCGCTCACGCGCAAGCCCCCGCGCTCGTCGGAGAGCGACAGGCGCCCCACGTAGAAGCCGTTTCCGAGCGAGTGCATGGCGGGATCGCTGAGATCGATCGACGAGCCGCGCGCGGTCTCGGCGGAAGCCGGCAGCGCGGCGGTCGGCGTCTCGGCGCGGACTCCCGCGCTCGCGCGCGCGGACTCGGCGGGCAGCGTGCGCTGCGCCGCCGGGCCATCCGCGCGCTGCGAGATCACGCGCAGCGTCTCGCCGCGCCGCAGCTCGAGCGAGCCGCCGGCCTCGCCCGCGAAGAGCGAGGCGGAGCGCTGCCCGTCGGGCGTGCTGAGGGCGAGTGCCGAGCCGAGGGCCGACGTCGCCAGGCGAACCGTCTGCTGCGGCGTGTCGGCCGTGCCTCCGGCGAATAGGCCGATCACCGTCTGGGCCGGAGCGGTCGCGCCGGGCTTGGCCGGCTCGGGCCCGATCCAGACCAGGCTGCGACCGCTGCTGTCGACGACCCGGAGGGCGCCGTGCAAGGTCACGTTGTCGGCGACGAGATTGCCGCGATTCGGGCCGCCCGCGCTCGCGGCGCCGGGCTCGGCGAAGCTCGCAAGCATCAGCGCCGCCGCGATGCACGTGCTCACGAGAATCATCCCGAGCGCGGCGAGCGCGAGCCAGAGGCGGCGGTTGCCGCGCTCCAGCGCGCTGATCCGCATCAGCACCCACGCGTCTTCGTTGCCGGCAGGCTGGTCCATCGGACGATCCTGCTACAGATGCTCGGTTCGGTTCCAGGTCAAAAGCCGCGGTGCCGGCTCGAGCACGAGCTCGCCGAGGCCGCAGTTGGCGAGGTGATAGCGCTGCCAGAGCATCGGATCGCCCTCGACGAGCATCCCGACGGCGATGCCGAGAGCGGCGCCGTGGCTGACGACCACGACCTCTTCACCGCGGTGCGCGCGCGCGATCTCCGCGAGCGCCGCGGTCGTGCGCGTCATCACCTGGTGGGGGGTTTCGCCGCCAGGAGGTGCAAAGTGCAGGTCGTTTGAAATGCGTTTGAAGAACTCGAGCTCGTTCATGAGCACTTCGTACGACGTTCCCTCGAGCTCTCCGATCCCGTACTCGGCCAGGCCAGGCACGGCGATCGGCTCGAGCCCGAGCTCCGCACCGATCGCGGCCGCCGTCTGGCGCGTGCGGAGCAGTGGGCTCGTGTAGAGCGCGCGCGCGCCCGGCCGGGTACGCGCCAGATACTCGGCCGTGCGCCGCGCTTCACCGTGCCCGTGCTCGGTCAGCGGGCTGTCCGTCGAGCCGTGCCAGATGCGCGCGGTGTTCGCCGCGATCTGCCCGTGGCGCACGAGCAGGAGGGTTGCGGCACGTTCGTCGCTCATCGGGCGCCGTCGATCGGTGTCGGGGTCAGCCGCGGATCCAGCTGCCGTGGAAGCCGTGTGGAACGCGGCGCGGCAGCTCGACGGTCGCGACCGGCGGCTTCGCCATGTCGGTGGCGTCCAGGATCACCAGGTCCGACGTGTCGCGCGCCTTGTCGTAGACGAAGCCGAGCACGTAGCCCGCGTCCTCGGCCGCCGTGTCGCTCGACTCGGCGAAGACGAACTCCCCCGGCTGAGCGTTGGGACCGAAGTCGTGCATCGCGGAGCTGCCGCGCTCCACGTCGTACTTGATCAGCACGCCCGGCGCGCCGAAGCCCTCTTCGGCGCCGGGGCGCGGGCCGATCGCCCAGCCGTAGCGGTGGCGCAGACCGATCGCACGGTCGTCCACGCGCGGGAACGCGTGCGAGACGTCGTCGAGCTGGCGTTCGCTGACCTTGCCGGTCTCTAGGTCGAACTCCCAGCGGTACAGGTACGACGGCGCGAAGTCGTTCATCGAGTCTCGCCACATGTAGGCGTGGCGCCCGACGTCGCAGACGACCTTGCTTCCGTCGACGTAGCTGTTCATCGGGTGGAAGACGTAGCAGGGATCGATCTCGAACCAGCGCACGTCCTTGTCGGTGCCCATGCGCGGCAGGATGCCGATGCGCGCACCGTACTTCTCGTCCCAGCCGAGGGGGATCTCGCCCTTCATGGCCTTCTCGATGCTGAAGGTGACGGGCAGGTCCATGAAGATCGCGTGATCCCGCGTGATCATGAAGTCGTGCATCATCGTCGGGCCGGGCACGGTGATGTCGGCGGTGTGCACGAGCGCGCCCTTCGCATCGAGCACGTGGTAGACGAGATACGGCGCGAGGTATCCGTAGCCGAAGAAGTGCAGCTCGTTCGTCTCGGGGCAGAGCTTCGGGTGCGCCGTGAAGGCCGTGTTCAAGCGGCCGCCGTAGCTCTCGCAGCCCAGCGTCTCGAGCTCGGGTGAAACCTCGTACGGGAAGTGACCTTCCTCGAGCGCGAGAATTCGACCGGCGTGACCGATCACGTGGGTGTTTGCGGCGCTCGCCGTGCGGTCCATCATCGTGGCCGGATCCATCGCGTCGAGGTTCTTCTCGAGCTTGGGGGTGCGGACGTAGCGGTTCCGGTACCAGCTCGCGCGGCCGTCCTCGAGCCGCACGCCGTGAAGCATGCCGTCGCCCATGAACCAGTGGCTCGACTCGCCGCTCTTCGGGTTCGCGCCGTT
>CAZMKX010000309.1:0-5068 GCA_964566375.1 uncultured Myxococcales bacterium | reverse complement strand
GCGCGGTCGTCGCGCTGACGCCCGCTGCCGAGCAGATCGATCGCGGGGCCGTGGAGCTCGGCGAGAGCTCGCGCTCGGTCGATCGCGCCGCCCGGGACGCGTCCGAGAATCTCGCCGCCGTGGCGGCCGCTGTGACCCAGTCGAGCCGGAGCGTGGCGGAGCTCGCGAAGGGCGCGAGCATCGTCACGCGCAGCATGGACGCGGCGCGCGGCGAGGTGGAGTCGATCAACGCCTCCATCCGTTCGGTCTCGATCGCGGTGGAGGAGCTCTCGACCTCGCTCGCGGAAGTCTCGAAGAGCTCGGGGCACTCTGCCGGGATCGCCGAGAAGGCGGCGCGCACGGCGCGCGACACGACCGGCGCGTTCGAGCAGCTCAACCGCGCGGCGCAGGAGATCGGAAACGTCGTCGAGGTGATCAACGAGATCGCGGACCAGACGAACCTGCTGGCGCTGAACGCGACGATCGAAGCGGCCAGTGCCGGAGAAGCGGGTCGGGGATTCGCGGTGGTCGCGAACGAGATCAAGGATCTGGCGCGGCAGACCGCGCAGGCGACGCAGGAGATCGAGACGCGCATCCGCTCGATCCAGGCCAGCACCGGCGAGGCGGTGCGCTCGATCGACTCGATCGCCGCGATCATCGACGAGATGCGCGACAACACCCGCACGATCGTCGTCGCCGTCGAGGAGCAGACCAGCACGAGCACGGAGATCGCGTCGAGCCTCGCGGACACGGTCGACCGGACCGAAGCGATCACGCGTTCGATCGCGAGCGCTGCCGATGCGAGCGCGAACGCGGCCCGCGGAACCGAGGAGCTGGCGCGGGTCGCCGCCGAGATGTCCGAGCGCACCAGCGACGCGGTGCGCGGCTCGAGCAGCGCGCGCGACATCGTCGAGACGGTCGCGAGCTCGGCGCGCGAGAACGGCGAGGTCGCGAAGGTGACGCTCGGCGCTTCGAAGCGGGTCGCACGAGAGGTCGAGCGCCTGCGCGCGCTCGTCGCCGAGTTCCGGGTCTGATCGGCCTCGGGCGCGGCCGCGCCCTGCCGCGCCTACATCAGCGCCAGCCCGCACTCCGGACACTCGTCCATCCCCTCGAGGACCGGCTCGCTGCAAGCCGGACACCGGCTGGTGTCGAGCGCCGACGGGTCGAAGTCCTCGGGCAGGTCGGGCATCAGCTCCTTCATCACCGCGCGATCGACGAGAAGCGCGCGCTCGAGGTCGCGCTCGCGGACGTACAGGCCCCAGGTGCTGTCACTCGCGCGGCGCGCGTCGATCGGGTTCACCTGGCGAGGGATCCCGGACTCGCTGAGTCGCTCGGCGAGCGCGTGGATCCAGTCGAGCTGCGCGCTCCGGACCAGATGAAGCTGCTCGCCTGGCGTGATCTCGTCCGCTCCGTCGTCGCTCATCGAACGCGCCTCCGCGCGGGCAGTGTAGCAGCCGGCGCGCCGTGCTAAGCAGTCGCGCATGGGCGAGACGCTGCAGGGACTGATCGAGCTTCTGGATCTCGAGGAGATCGAACGCAACATCTTCCGGGGACGGAACGAGCGCGCGCAGCGCGAGCGCCTCTTCGGGGGACAGGTCGCGGCGCAGGCGCTCGCGGCCGCCGGACGGACCGTGAGCGGGCGCGTCGCCCACTCCCTGCACGCGTACTTCCTCCGGCCCGGTGATCCGCGCGTGCCCGTGCTCTACACCGTGGATCGCATCCGCGACGGCCAGAGCTTCACGACCCGGCGCGTCGTGGCCGTTCAGCGCGGCCAGGCGATCTTCAACATGTCCGTGTCGTTCCAGGTCGTCGAAGCCGGCTACGAGCACCAGCAGCTCGAGATGCCCGAAGCGCCGGCGCCGGAGGTGCTGCCGACCTGGGCGGAGCGCGCCGAGCGCGCACAGCACCTGCTGCCGAAGGACAGCGCCACCTGGGTTCACGACGACCGGCCGATCGATCTGCGCCACGTCGAGGCGCCGACGTTTCTGGGCGGCTCGCCGCGCCGCGGCGGCAACCAGGTCTGGTTCCGCGCGTCGAGCGCCCTGCCCGAGGACCCCTTCCTGCACCAGTGCGTCGTCACCTACGCGTCGGACATGTCGCTGCTCGATACCGTGATCCTGCCGCACGGACGCAGCGGCGCGCTCGGTCCCGTCATGATGGCGAGCCTGGACCACGCGATCTGGTTCCATCACCCGATGCGCGCGGACGAGTGGCTGCTTTACGCGCAGGACAGTCCGGCAGCGGCGGGCGCGCGCGGCTTCGCGCGCGGCTCGATCTTCACGCGCGCAGGCAAGCTCGTCGCCTCGGTCGCCCAAGAGGGACTGATGCGCCCGACCGGCAGACCGGAGGACCGGTCGCTCTAGTCCGGTGCCGGCTGCCACTCCGACGGCAGCGGGCCGCGCAATACGGCGATTCCGCAGTACAGCGTCGCGTAGACGGCCCGTCCGGTCGCGAAGGCGCTATACACCAGCGAGCGTCCCAGCGGCGGCGCGCAATCCGCGGGCTTCTCGAGCATCAGGCTGGCGTGCTCGATGTGTCGGTCGCGCTCGCGCACCAGGTCGACGCGGCCGGACCAGAAGGCGATCGCGGCGGTTCCGTCGGAGGAGATCTGGATGTCCTGCGCGAAGTCGGTCGCGAGCCGAGCGCCCAGATCGAACGACGCGCGCTCACGAACGCCGTCGCCGATCGAGAGCCTCAGGCGGCCGCCCTCCTCCCAGACCGAGAACGAGCGACCGTCACTGGCGAACGCGATGAAGAGCAGCTCGGGATCGCCCGCTTCGAGCGAGAGGACGCGCAGATCCGGGTCGAGCTCGAAGTGCGCGAACTCCACGCGCGCGTCCGGGAAGAGCACGTCCGCGTTCACGAACGCGCGGCCGGAGCGCGGATCGACGCTGACGCTCTTCACGGCAGTCACCGCGCCGTCGCGCGCGTGCAAGGCGGCCTCGCCGAGCTTGTGGCCGTCCTCGTCGATCACGAGCAGCGCACCGTCCTGCGTCGCGCCGGGATCGTCGAGCCCCGAGCCGTAGCGCGTCACGTAGATCCGGCCCCCCGGTCCGACCGCGAGCTCGTTCAGGCCGCGGCCGAGCTCGGGAAAGGTCTCGACCTCGCCGGTCTCGGGACGGATGCGGCCCATCGGCTCGTAGAAGGTGGTGTAGTAGATCCAGCCATTGGGGTGGGCGAGCACGTCCCAGACCGAGGAACGCACGTCGGAGCCGGCCGCGCGCGCGACGAGCGGCGGAAGGAAGGCCTCGCGATCGAGCGAGAATCGCCCGATCAGGTGGGCGCCCGGCTGGCGCAACTCGGCACGCGGGTCCCCGGTGGCCCAGAGCTCGGTCCAGAACGGCGAGAGACCGAAGTAGACGACCCCATCACGCTCGTCGGCGAACCAGGCGGAGTAACGCTCGGCGCCGACCCGCACGTCGGGCGCGCGGAACGCCTTCGTGCTCGAGTCGTGAGTCGGAAGCCAGGCGCAGCCGGCCAGGAGGAGTGAGAGTGCCCCTGCTCTCCACCGAGGCACTGTGTCAGACTCCCCGACGACGCGAGAGACGGGGGACGGCATGTCGATCTTCGAAGAAGTGAATGCGCAGATGAAGGACGCGATGCGCGCACAGAACAAGCTCGAGCTCCAGGCGCTGCGCAGCATTCGCGCGGCATTCCTGGTGCGCATGAAGGAGGACGCGTCGAGCACCGTCTCCGACGCGGACGCGCTGCCGATCCTGCGGCGGCTCGAGAAGCAGCGCCACGAGAGCATCGAGGCGTTCGAGGGTGCCGGGCGCGCCGAGCAGGCGGCCGCCGAGCGCGCGGAGCTCGAGGTGATCCTGAAATTCCTGCCCCGACTCGCCGACGAGGCCACCACCCGGGCCTGGGTGGAGACCGCGATCCTCGAGTCCGGCGCGAAGTCGGCGAAGGACCTCGGCCGCGTGATGGGCGCGCTGATGACGGCGCACAAGGCCGACGTCGACGGCACGCTGGCGCGGAAGATCGCGGGCGACCTTCTCCCCGCCGGCTGAACGCGCGCGCACCGATTCCCGGATCACGGAGCGAGCGTAGTCGCGCGCTGCTAGACCAGCCAGTCGACGATCAGCTTCTCGTCGGTGTCGGGCGGCGCAGGTACGAGGCAGACGATGTCCCGGAGGACGTCGGGGAATTGCCACTCTTCGGAGATGCCGGACATGAAGACCTCGGCGAGGTCGTGCGTCAGCTGACGTAGGGTGCCGCTCGCGAGATCCCGGTCGGATTCGCGAAGCAAGAGGTGCAGATCGAGCTTGGGCTCGGCGCCGAGACCGCCCTTGAAGAGCGCGGCGTCGGCGGCGCGGAGCTGCGCGTCGGGCGCGAGCTCCGAGAGGCACGTGATCGCCCGCAGGAAGAGCGCGTACGGCGAGCTCTCGACGCCCGCCTGCACGACGCCGAGCACCCCGAACCCCTCGTCGCTGACGATCCGGCCCAGGTAGTCCAGACCGTCGACGCGCTGCAAGGTTCCGCTCACGCTCCCCGACAGAGACGCGACGTCGCGGGCGATGCACTGAAATGCGTAGGGCTCGGTGTCGAAGACGGTGACGGGCCCCTTGCCGAAAAGCAGGTCGAGGAGCGCTGCGCGCTCGGGCGCCGCGGCGTCGCGCGGCTTGCGCAGCGAGAAGCACTGCTCCTCGGGATCGCAGCAGCTCTCGACCGCGACGTACGCGTCGACGAACTCCTGGATCAGCACCTCCGGGTTCTGCAGATAGTCGACGCACTCGCGCACCTGCGCGTCGACGGGCAGGCTCCGCGCGCGCTCGAAGCGCTGGCGCAGGATGGTGCTGGGGAATCGCGTGCTCAGTTCAGCCAAGATCTACTTCCGTACCCGCCCGTATCGGCACGGCGATTCGAGAGTTTCAGCGCGCCGCGCGTCAGAACTCGGGCAGGATCTTCTCGAGCCGGTCGCCCACGGTCTCGTCGTGCAGGCGCGCGAGCTTCACGAACAAGCGAAGGAAGGCGTCGGCATCGACGAAGCGCACGGCGCAGCCGGCGGAGGTGTCGCGCACGAGCTTGGCGAGCATCGACACGCGTTCGTCGAAGCGGAAGCAGCGCAGCTCGACCTGTACGCTCGTCC
>CAZMKX010000308.1:0-5082 GCA_964566375.1 uncultured Myxococcales bacterium | reverse complement strand
ACGAGTTCTTCGCACGACCCGCGGCGCCGCCGGCTCGCTTCGTGCCCGCGAATGGGAAGCCGGCTTTCGTGGCGCCTCAGGATCTCGAAGCAGGCGGAACGTGGATGGGTTTGAACGCCAGGGGCCTGTTCGTCGGCCTTACCAACCGCCCGGTGGCGGTGCGGGATCCGTCTGCGCGCTCGCGCGGGCTGCTGGTCGTCGACGCTCTGGCGGCGCAGACCGCTTCCGAGGCGGTGGACGGGCTGGCGCGCGGAGAGCGCTACTCCCCGTTCAACCTGCTCGCCGCGGACGGGCGCCAGACCTGGCGCGTACGGCACCAGGACGGCCGGCTCGAGACCCGACGCCTCGACCCGGGGATCCACGTCGTGTGCAATCGCGACCCCGAGGATCCGAGCTCGGGCAAGGTGCGGCGCATCGAAGGGATGCTGGCGCGGCTGGATCTGTCGGCGGGTCTCGAGGCGCTGGTGGCGGGCCTGACGCGGGTTCTGGGAGCGCATCCCGAGGACTCGAATTCCCTCGAGAATCCGTGCGTCCACACCAGCGAGTACGGCACTCGCTCCTCGACGGTTCTGGCGGTCGGTCCGGAGCAGCGCACCTGGCGCTACGCGGACGGAGCCCCGTGTGAGACCAAGTATCGCGATTTCAGTCGCCTGCTGGACGCTTTCGTCCCGCCGGCCATGACGTGAGGACAGAGCCAAAGTGAAGCGAATCGGAAGCAACCTCCGGCCGGCGGACCAGAAGCCGCACCGAAACCTGCGCAGCATCATCCGCTACTCGACCACCGAGAAGCCGGACAACGACTACCCGCGCCGGATCATCTCGCCGCCACTGCCGCAGGAATGCTGCACGGACGAGAACCGCGAGCTCGTGGGAAACACGCGCGAGATAGACGGATTCAAGTTCTGCTACAAGATCTGCCGGACCTGCGGGCACGCGGTTCGCTACTTCTACCCGGCGATCGAGAGCAACGACGAGGCCGTGTCGAAGTACCGGGCCTGGAAGCGCTACATGGCGCAGTGACGCGCCTCAGAGGTCGAGCTCGAACGTCTGGGGGTTTCGCAGCAGGGCGCCGTGCGCCGTGAAGAGCCACTGCGGCGGCGCGCGGAAGTGACCCCACGGCGCGAGCGCGGCCAACGAGCGCGCGATCACCTGATCGGCGGGCGCGCGCGGGAGGGCCTGCCCGGGGTCGAGGAGCTCGACGCGAGTGCCCGCGAGCCGGACCGGACGCAGCGCGGGCAAGCCCAGTCGCTCCAGCTGCTGGGCGCGCAGCCAGCAGCGCTTCGCCTCCTCGGCGTCGAGCTCGAGCGCGATCGTCTTCGCGCTCGCGCGCGCGCGCATGACCCACGCCTCGCCGTCCCGCGCCAGGTTCCGACCTTCGCGGAACGCTGCCACCGCCGCGTGTCGCGCGTCGTGCTTGCGGATGCGCCGGAACTCCGGCCAGATCCGCGTCCACGCCGCGCGCCGCTCGGCGCGTCCGCTCGCCTCGCCGAGATAGGCGCGCAGGAAGCGCAGACGGTCGCTGCGCGACACGCCGAGATCGCGCCGGTGCAGCTTCGCGAGCTGTGTCCAGCGTGAGTCACCGAGCGGCCCGCGCCGCACCCGGCAGCGTTCGAAGTCGATCAGCACGAAGGAGCCGTCCGGACGGGCGAGGAAGTTGTTCGGTGCGAAGTCGTCCTGGTCGACGCCGGCGTCGTGCAGCCTCCGCGCGAGGCGGCCGAAGCGCTCGAGCAGGGCGCGCCGCTCCGCTCCGTCGAGCGCACCGCCTCCGAGAAGCCGCACCAGGTCCTGCGCGGGGATCTCGCGGATCACGGAGTAGCTGCGCTCGAGCACGCCGAAGCGCCGCCGCTCACCGACGGCCGCGGGCGCCGCGACTTCGAAGCCGAGCTTCGCGAGGCGGGTCGCGATCGCATGCTCGCGGCGCGCCTTCGACGGCCGTAGGAAGTAGCGCAGTCGCGCGGCGCCCCCGCGCAGCGCGAAGATCTTCACGAACAGCGCCGGCTCGTCGGTACCCGCGTCGACGCGGAAGAAGCGTTTGCGGCCGGCCGACTCGCGGGCAAGAATCCCGGGACCCGCGAGAACCCGCTCGGGATCGGCCATCAGGGCCTCGAGCTTCGGCGTTCGTGGCGCGTACACCCACCAGCGAACGCGCGTTTCGGAGCGCGCAATCACGGAGTCAGGCTAGCAGAGATGGGGCTTTCGACGCTGCGCGATGCCGAGCTCTATCTCGATGGTCTGATCAACCGCGAGAAGAAGACGCAGTACGACTACGAGCGGCTCGGCCTGGCGCCGATCCGCGCGCTTCTCGCGGCGATCGGAAGTCCCGAGCGCGGCCTTGCGTGCGTCCACGTCGCGGGCTCGAAGGGCAAGGGCACCGTCACCCTCGCGGCCGAGTGTCTCCTGCGCGCGTCCGGTCTCCGCGTCGGCGCATACACCTCGCCGCACCTGGTCAGCTGGCGCGAGCGCTTCCGCATCGACGGAGCGCTCGTGGACGAGGCCGCGCTCGTCGCGAAGCTCCGCGCGATGCAGCCGGAGATCGAGCGCCTGCGCGGGGATGCCGATCTGTGCCCGAGCTTCTTCGACGTGTCGACGGCGCTCGCGCTGGCGCTCTTCCGCGAGGCGGACGTCGACGTCGCGGTGATCGAGGTCGGGCTCGGAGGGCGGCTCGATTCGACCAACGCCGTCGAGTCGCGCGTCTCGATCGTCACCACCATCCAGCTCGAGCACACCGACAAGCTCGGCAACACGCTCGAGGCGATCGCGGGCGAGAAGGCGGGGATCTTCCGCGCCGGCGTGCCCGCGCTTCACGGCACGCTCGAGCCCGAGGCCTGGGGCGCCGTCGCCGCCCAGAGCATCGCCGTGGGCGCGCCGCTCGAGGACGTCGTCGCGCACGGCGTACACACGTCGGCGTCAGGCATCCGCTTCCGGCTGGACGACGGGCGCGAGATCGCGAGCGGCGTGCTCGGCGCGCACCAGGCCGGGAACCTCGCGCTGGCGGTCCGTGCGAGCGAGGTGTTCCTGGACCGCGCGCTCGACGTCTCGGAGCTCCGATCGCTCGAAGATCTGGCGTTGCCCGCGCGGCTCGAGCGCTTCGGCGACGTGATCCTCGACTCGGCGCACACGCCCGACTCCGCGCGCGCCCTGCGCCAGACGCTCGAATCGCTCTGGCCGGGAAGGCGCTTCGCGCTCGTCGTGTGCATCTCGAGGGACAAGGACGCATCGGGAATCCTGGCCGAGCTCGCCGGGGTGACGCGACTCTGTGTCGCTACCGCCGTGGAGCCGGTACGCTCGATCGAGCCGGACGAGCTCGCGGCGCTGGCGTGGGCGGCGGGGATCGCCGACGTCGAGGTCGAGCCCGACCCGCTGCGCGCGCTGGCGCTGGCGCGCCGCCGCACCGACGACGGCGACGGCATCGCGATCGCGGGGTCGATCTTCCTGGCCGGCGCTCTCCGCCCGCACTTGCTCGGCGAAGACGCGCCCGACTAGACTCCGGCCCCGCTCAAGGAGACCCCCGCTTGGCACTGATCCGCAAGAAGACCGGCAACTTCCTCGAGGACTTCAAGCTCGGCCAGCTCTTCCGCCACAAGGGCGGACGCACGGTGACCGATGGCCTTGCCGCGCACTTCACCGATTTCTCGTTCACGGCCAACCCTCTGCACAAGAACCTCCGCTACGCGCGCGCATACGGCTACGAGGCGCTGCCGATTCCGCCGGGCCTGGTGCTCGCGGTCGCGTTCAGTCAGACCGTCGAGGACATCTCCGAGAACGCGCGCGCGAACCTCGAGTACATCGACATGCGCTTCGGCGCGCCGGTCCACGTGGGCGACACGATCGAGACCGAGACGACCGTGCTCGGCGTGAAGAGCTCCGCGAGCCGGCCGGAGCTCGGCGTCGTGCACGTGCAGAGCGTGGCGCGCAAGCAGACCGGCCAGATCGTGATCGCCTACCAACGCAAGGTGCAGGTCTTCCGTCACGACGCGAACGCGAAGCTCGACCTCGGCGAGGTTCCCGCGGCCCACGTCGAGGTCGCGCTCGAGCTCCCGCGTTACGACGCGAACGCCGGCTACGCGGAGCTCGCGCACCTGTCGAACGCGGACACCTACTTCGAGGACTTCACGCCCGGCGACACGATCGAGCACTCGCGCGGGCGCGTCATGACGGACGAGCACATCTTCCTGACGGGGATGCTCGACAACACCTCGCAGGTGCACTGCAACCAGACCATGATCGACCGCGATCCGGGCCGCTACCTCGGCGGAAAGCTCGTCGTGTACGGCGGAATCCCGTTCGCGCTGTGCCTCGGGCTCTCGAGCCCCGACATCTCCGACAACAGCCTGGGCGACGTCGTGTATCGCACCGGTCGTCACACGGCGCCGATCTTCTCGGGCGACACGGTCTTCGCGTCGACGGAGATCGTGGCGAAGCACGACTTCGACGGCCGCCCGGACCTGGGCCGCCTCGACGTGATCCTGCGCGGCCACAAGTTCGAGCGCGCAGACGGCGAGGAGAAGCGCGTCGAGATCTTCTACCTCGAGCGCCAGCTCGCGGTGAAGCGCCGCTCGCATTACGCCAAGCGCTGAAACGCGCGCGGCTCAGCCCGCCGACTGGAGCTCCGCGTAGCGGCGATACGCTCCGTCGGGGAGCGCGATCAGCTCGTCGTGGCGGCCGCGCTCGAGGATCGCGCCGTCGCGCACGAACAGGATCTGGTCCGCCTCTCGGACGGTCGAGAGCCGGTGCGCCACGACCAGTACGATGCGCTCGCGCGCGGCCTCGCGCAGTGCCAGAACCAGACGCCGCTCGGTGTCGGGGTCGAGCGCCGAGGTAGGCTCGTCCAGGATCAGGATCGGGGCGTCGCGGAGCAGGGCGCGCGCGATCGCCAGCCGCTGCTTCTGTCCGACGGACAGGCCCGCGCCCGAGCGCCCGAGCCGCGTCGCGAAGCCGTCGGGCAGCGCCCGGATGAAGTCGTCGGCGCCGGCGATCTGGGCGGCGCGGCGAAGATCGAGGTCGGTGGCGCTCGGATTCGCGAGCCGCAGGTTCTCCTCGATCGTCCCGTCGAAGAGCGTGCTCTCCTGGAAGACGAAGGCG
>CAZMKX010000307.1:0-5092 GCA_964566375.1 uncultured Myxococcales bacterium | reverse complement strand
GGTCAACCTCGGCACGCGCGATCGAAGCCTCGAAGAGTCGCGTAACCCGCCGCAGGAGCTCACGTCCCGCGCGATCCGCGATCTCCACGTCGCGCGCTGCGGTGGCCACCGCCAGTCGTTGCAGCAGGGGGCGGAGCCGGGGACGTTCACCCGCCAGCGCGACGCGATCGCGGTCGAGCCCGCGCCCCGACAGGAAGCGCGTGACGGAGTTGACCAGGATCAGGAGCACCTGGTTGTGAGTCATGCGCGCGAACTCGACCAGCAGCTCGCGCAGCGCAGCGAGAAACTCCGGATCCCGGAGCTCCGACGCGGCGGCGCGGCGCAGGCTCGCGACGCCCGCGTCGAGCTCCGCGTCGCTCGCGCGTTCGAGCGCCAGACGGATCACGCCCGGCAGGAGCGTCTCGCGCAGCTCGAGCAGATCGCGGATGCGCGGAAGGTTCGGCCGCTCGCCGTCCAGGAGCATCGTCCAGACGACCTCGAAGCTCGCGTGCTGGGCCTCCTGCACGCGCGTTCCGGAGCCGCGAAGCGTCTCGACCAGGCGCAGCTGCTCGAGCTTCTTGAGCGCCTCGCGCACGGAGCTGCGATTGACGCGGAGCTGCGCGGCGAGCTCGCGCTCCGCGGGCAGCCGCGCGCCGGGCACGAAGGTGCCGTCGAGGATCATCGCCTGGATGCGCGCGGCGACCTCGTCGGGAAGCGCGGTCCGGGTCCGCGCGGGCGCCGGCTTGATCGCAGGAAGGTCCCCGTTCATCATGCGCGCCATGACCAGAGCCTACTCGATCGCCGCCGCCGACATCGTCACCGAGAAGGAGCGCGTCAAGGGCGACTTCTCGAAGTTCGAGTTCGGCAACGTCATCAAGCTCGACCAGCTCGAGCTGCGCAAGCTCGGCCCCGGAGACGTTCGCCTGCGCATCCTGGCGGCGTCCGGCGAGCACAACGTCGACCACGCGGTGCTCGCCGACACCGACAGCATCGCGCAGGCTCGCGGCGGCAAGATCTACCCGGGCAACTCCGCGGTCGGCGAGGTGCTCGAGGTCGGCGGGGCGGTGACGCGCTTCAAGCCCGGCGACATCGCGCTCACGCACTGCAACGGCCAGCCCGACGCGTACGGCTTCCCGCTGCGCATCTGGGCCTACGACCAGCCGGAATCGATCGGCTGGTACGCCGAGGAAGCCGTCGTCGGCGATTGGCAGCTCGTGCCCGCGCCGCTCGACTGCGGGCTCAACCTGTGGGAGATGGCGGCGCTGCCGCTTCGCGCGCCGACGGCCTACCACATGTGGCGCCGCGCGCTCGGCATGTTCCGCCTGAAGGTCGCCGACACCAAGCTGCGTCGGTTGAACGTGCTCGCGTTCGGCGGCGGCGTGAGCGAGTGCTTCCTGATGCTCGCGAAGGCCGAGGGCCACCACGCGTACTTCTGCTCGGGCTCGCCCGAGCGGCGCGCCGCGCTGGAGCGCCAGGGCATCCGCGGCATCGACCAGAAGGCGTACAAGCGGTTCGCCACCCGCGACGACGTGAAGGCCTTCCAGGCCGAGGTCAAGAAGCTCACGGGCGGCGTGAACATGCACATCGTCTGCGACATGCTGCGCGGCCCCGTCTTCGACGCGGGCCTCGCGGTCGCCGCGCGCTGCGGCGTGAACACGTCCGCCGGCTGGCAGCTCTCGCAGCAGGTCACCTACAACTCGACGCTGCAGTCGGTGAAGCAGGTCACGATCGACCACACGCACTACGAGACCGTCGAGGGCTGTGCGGCCGCGACCGAGCTCTACGGCGTCGTCTTCAAGCCGACCGTGCACAAGGAGATCTACGCGTTCGAGGATCTCCCGCGCGCGATGCGCGAGATGTACGACGCGACCCAGACGGGCATCCCGATCGTGCGGATCGCGAAGCAGATGCCGGAGTCGCTGCGAAAGCTCGTCTGATGGCGAAGGCCTTCTGGCTGCTGAAGTCCGAGCCCGAGATCTACCCGTTCGCGCAGCTCGTCGCCGACGGCAGGACGATCTGGGACGGCGTGCGCAATCACGAGGCGCGCAACAACCTTGCGGCGATGGCCAAGGGCGACCTCGTGCTCTTCTACCACTCGCACGACTCCGAGGTCGTCGGCGTCGCGCGCGTGGCCGGCGCCGCGCGCCCGGACCCGACGGCCGACGACCCGCGCTGGCTCGCGATCGAGCTCGCGCCCGTGAAGGCGCTGCGCGAGCCCGTGAAGCTCGCGGCGATCAAGGCCGATCGCGCCTTCGCGAAGCTCAAGCTCGTCACGCACACGCGGCTCTCGGTGATGCCCGTCGAGCCCGCTCTCTTCGAGCGCATCCTCGCGCTCGGCAGAACGCCGCCGCCGAAGCGCTAGACGCGCACTAGATCGGCGAGGGAGGAGGCGGCGGCTTGACCGGGTTGAAGCCCGGCCGGTTCGCGACGCTCTCGCCGCCGATCTCCTGCGGTGTGAAGTGTCCCTCGAGGCCTCGCAGGCTCGCGTCGAGCGAGATCATCAGGTTGGGCATCTCACCGACGACCTCGTGGATCGCCGCGGAGCGCAGCTTCTCGATCAGGCCTTCCAAGTTGCCGACCACGCTCTGGATGCCGTTCTTGCGCTCGCCGAGCGCGGACATCCGAGCAATGCGCCCGTTCATCTCGGTCGCGAGCTTCTCGAGCTCGGCGGCCGCGCTCGAGACGGCCGCACACTCCTCGTGCCACATCTCGTGCTTCTTGGCGGTCGCGGCCTGGATCCGGTCGCGCTGGGTGAGAATGTCCGCCCAGATCGCCGAGAGCTCGCGCGCCTGGACCGTGTCGGCGTCGGCGGCGCTGCCCGACTTCTCCGAGTCCGAGCGCCAGCAGCCCGCAGTGAGACAGAGCGACAGCGCCAGGATGGCCGCCGTGATTCGCCGCATGATTCCCTCCCCGAGAGGCGCGAGCGTACCCCGACGAATCCGCGCTCGCTAGCGGGCGACGCGCACGAGCAGGAGCCCGTCGCTTCCCGGTGTAGACAGCCGGCGCAGCGCAGAACGGTCGAGCTCGACGCGCGCTCCCGTGACGCCCTTCTCGCGCAGGCCCGCTTCGAGCTCGGCCAGCACCGCCTCGAGGCCGGAACCGTGGAAGGGCCGACCCTCGCGGTCCGGTCCGCCGAGCTGCCAGAGCGGAACGGACGTTCGCGCGAGGCCCGAGCGCGGCGCGACCCACCCGGGCGGGATCAGTGTCGCGTCCCACGCGAGCGCGACGCTGCGCGCGAGCAGCGCGTTCTCGTCGACGTCGCTCGCGGGCAAGCCGTCGATCGCGAGCGTGCGGACCGTGACGAGCACGCCCGGACCGGGCCGACCGGCGAGGAGCAGGACGATCGCGGCGAGGAATGCGCGCATGTCTCGGGACTTCTTCGACGCCGCGCACGCGCTTCTAGAGAAGCGAGGGGTAGGTGAGCCGCCCGTCCGCGACCCGCGCGTGCGGATCGAGCGCGTGCTCCTCGCGCGCGGGACCGGGCGCCAGGTGGTGGACGCGGAAGCCGCGCACGACGAGCGCGTCGGAGAGGATCCGGCGGTGACATTGCCGCCAGTCGCGCTCCGCGCACAGGACCGCCGTCGGCCGCGCGCGTGCGAGCGCCTCGAGACGCGCGAAGCCGGCCTTGAACGCCGGCGAGTCGAGCGCGTCGGCGTAGGCGCGCAAGGCGGGCTCGCGCAGCGCGCGATTCTCGGAGCGCTCGATCGGAAGCGCCGGCTCGAGCTTCCCGCCCAGCTCCGCGCCGAGAAACGCGTAGTGGATTCCGGCTCCGCGCAGCGCGGCTTCGAGACCCGCCCGCGCGTGCTGCGGGTGGCGCTTCGACGCCGGAAAGCGTCGGACGTCGACGAGCGCGGAGATGCCGGCGCCGCACAGAAGCGCGAGCAGGTCGGCGGACGTCAGGTTCGAGTGGCCGACCGTGAAGACGTCCATCGCGCGAAGCCTAGCGGAAGCGATCCGGCGTGAACGGCGCGAGATCCAGGCTCGGCGTCGCGCCGGACGCGAGCTCCGCGACCAGGAGCCCGGTCATCAGCCCCTGCGAGATCCCGCTCATGCCGTGGCCCGTCGCGACGATCAGGTTCCCGCACCCGCGCGACCGGCCGATGATCGGCCGGTCGTCGGGCGTGAGCGGGCGCAGGCCGCGCCAGGTCTCGATCGCGGGCTCGCCGAGCAGCCCCGGCAGGAAGCGCTCGACCGCGCGCAGGATCGCGCGCACGCGGCGCAGGTTCACCGACAGGTCGAGCCCCGCGAGCTCGAGCGTGCCCGCGAAGCGCAGCGTCTCGCCCATCGGCGTGACGGCGACCTTGGCCTCGGTCAGGAGCAGCGGCGTGTCGCCGAACTCGGCGGGACACCGAACGGTGACGCTGTAGCCCTTGGCGCTCTGCACCGGCAGCCGCAGGCCGAGCGGCGCGGCGATCGCCGGCGACCACGCGCCGCCCGCCAGCACGACCTCGCGCGCGCTGAAGGCACCGCGCGTCGTGACCACGCGGGCGACGCGGCGGTCCTCGCGCTCGAGTGCGAGCACTTCGTGGCCGGTCTCGACGCGCACACCGAGCGCACGCGCGCGCTCGGCCAGCGTCGCGACGAGCCGCGCCGGCTGAAGGTGCGCGTCGGCCGGGAAGTACACGCCCCCCGCGATCGCGCCGCGCACGCGCGGCTCGCGTGCGCGCACCTCGTCGGGCGTGAGCGCGCGACCCTCGCCGCCGAGCGCGCGCAGCACGTCGAGCTCGTCCAGGGCGCCCTCGAGCCCAGACGCGCTCTCGCACACCATCACGAGCCCGCGCCGCGCGAAGCCGAAGTCCGCGCCCGTCGTCGCGGCGAGCTTCCCGGTCAGCGCCAGGCTCGCGAGCGTGAGCTCGCGGTTCAGCCGCATCGTCTCGTGCGCGCGCGCGGCCGTGGCTGCGTGCGCGAAGCCCAGCAGCCAGCGCACGAGCTCCAGGCTCACGCGCGGCTTCACGTAGAACGGGCTCTCGGGATCGAAGAGCCAGCGCAACGCCTGGCGGATCACCCCCGGCGCCGGCAGCGGCATGCCGTGGCTCGGCGATATCCAGCCCGCGTTCCCGTACGACGCGCCGGACGCGATCTCGCCGCGCTCGACCAGGATCACGCGCGCGCC
>CAZMKX010000306.1:0-5094 GCA_964566375.1 uncultured Myxococcales bacterium | reverse complement strand
CAGGCGCGCCATCGGGATCTCGCGTCCGGCGATCGAATGTCCGTGCGCCTCGAGCCGCTCGCGATAGGCCTCGCGCTTGCGCGCGATCTCGCGGCACGAGGAGTGCGGGTCCATCAGGATCGTGTGGCCGCACGAAGCGGCCCACTCCATGGCGCTTTGCGAGGTGGCCGCGACCCAGATCGGCGGATGCGGCTTCTGCAGCGGCTTGGGCAATACGTCGACGCCGTCGAAGCTCCAGTAGCGCCCGCGATGGGTGAGCCGCTCTTCGCGCCACGCCGCGAGCACGATCTCGACCGCCTCGCGGAAGCGCTCCGCGCTCTCCTCGAGGGGAACCTCGAAGGCGGCGAACTCGAGAGGATCGAAGCCGCGGCCGGCGCCCCAGTTGATGCGGCCGCCCGACAGCACGTCGAGCAGTGCGACCTCCTCCGCGAGGCGCAGCGGGTGGTAGAAGGCGGCCAGCGACACCGCCGTTCCGATCCGCAGCCTGCGCGTGCGCGACGCCACGTGCATCGCCATCAGATGCACCGACGGACACACGCTGTAGCCCGTGAAGTGGTGCTCGGCGAGCCAGACTGCGTCGTAGCCCGACTCGTCCATCCGCTCGATGCGCTCGAGGGCGCGCGCGTACACGACCTCGATCGGCACGCTCCGGCGGGGCCAGCCGAAGAACTGGAGCACCCCGACCTTCAGCCGTGATCTCATCCGCGTCCCGCGACCTCCGGCACGAGCATACAAGCTCACGCGCCGACAATCCTGGTACGATAGGGTACGATCGAGTACGATCGGAAAGTCCGGGGAGGACGAAAGTTGCGGGAGCTGCGCGATCGGATCGCCGTGGTGACGGGCGGCGGGAGCGGGATCGGGCGGGGCATGGCGCTCGCGTTTGCGGACGCGGGCGCGCACGTGGCGATCGCCGACATCGAGGACGCCCCGGCGCGCGCCGTCGCGCGCGAGGTCGAGTCCCGAGGCGTGCGCGCCCTGGTGCTGCACGTCGACGTGAGCGATCGGGCCTCGGTCGAGGCCCTGGCCGAGAAGGTCTATGGCGAGTTTGGCGCCGCGCACGTGCTGTGCAACAACGCAGGCGTCGGAGCCGGCGGGCCGCTCGACCAGTGCAGCGACGACGACTGGCGCTGGGTGCTCGGGGTCAACCTCGAGGGCGTCGTGCACGGCCTGCAGGCGTTCCTGCCGCGCATGAAGCGCCAGGACGGCGAGAAGCACGTCGTGAACACCGCCTCGATGGCCGGACTGATCGCCTTTCCCGGGCTCGGACCCTACACGGCCTCGAAGTACGCCGTGGTCGGGATCTCCGAGACGTTGCGCGCGGAGGGCGCGAGCTACGGACTGGGCGTCTCGGTGCTCTGCCCGGGTCTGGTGCGCACGAACATCGTGAACAGCCAGCGCAACCGCCCCGCGGCGCTCGGGCGCGCGCCCGCCCGCCCGCAGGCGCTCGGCGAGCGGGCCGCAGCGCGCATGCAGGCCGAAGGCATGGATCCCCTCGAGGTCGGCCGCCGGGTGCGGGCCGCGGTGCTCGAGAATCGCCTCTACGTGCTCACGCACCCCGATCTCGAGAGCTTCTTCGATGCCCGGGTGGCGGCGATTCGCAGCGACTTCGCGGCGGCACGAGCTCGATGAGCGCACGCCGCGCGGCAATCGAAAGGAGAGGAGCATGCTGGATCTGGTGATTCGGGGCGGCACCGTGATCGACGGGAGCGGCGCACCGCGCGTCTCCGCCGATGTCGGCATCCGCGACGGGCTGATCGCGGAGGTCGGACGCATCTCCGAGCGCGGTCGACGCGAGATCGACGCGTCCGGACTCCTGCTCACACCCGGCCTCGTCGACGTTCACACCCACTTCGACGGACAGGTGACCTGGGAGCCGTTGCTCTCCCCGTCCTGTTGGCTCGGCGTCACGACCGTGGTCATGGGCAACTGCGGGGTGGGCTTCGCGCCGGTCCGGCCCCGCGACCGTGACTACCTGATCTCGCTCATGGAGGGCGTCGAGGACATCCCCGGGACCGCGCTCGCGGAGGGAATCCGCTGGGAGTGGGAGTCGTTCCCGGAGTACCTCGACGCGATCGGGCGCCGCCGGCTCGCGCTCGATGTGGGCGCCCAGGTTCCGCACGGCGCGCTTCGCGTCTACGTGATGGGCCATCGCGGCGCGGACCACACGGTGGCACCCGACGAGCGCGAGATCGAGACGATGGGGCGGCTCGCGCGCGAGGCCATCGACGCCGGTGCGCTCGGCTTCTCGAGCTCGCGCACGACCAATCACCGCGCCAAGGACGGCTCGCTCACCCCGAGCCTGACCGCCGGGCTCCCCGAGCTGCTCGGGATCGCGCGCGCGCTGCGCGGGGCTGGCCGCGGAGTCTTCGAGATCGTGTGCGACTTCCGCAACCTCGACGAGGAGTTCGAGCTGCTTCGCCAGATGGTGCAGGTCTCGGGGCGCCCGATGTCGATCAGCGTCGCCCAGTCCGACCTCGCGCCGGAGCAATGGCGCCAGCTCCTCGATCGGATCGGCCGCGCCGTCGGCGAGGGCCTGCCGATGAAGGCGCAGGTGGCCGCGCGCGCGATCGGGATCATGCTGGGCCTGCGCGCCACATTCAATCCGTTCGCAGCGAATCCCAGCTTCCGCGAGATCGCCGACAAGGATCACGGCGACAAGCTGCGCATCATGCGCGACCCGGAGTTCCGCCGCCGCCTGCTGGCCGAGAAGCCCGAGGGCATGGGCGCCTTCCTCCTGCAAGCGTTCGACCGCATGTTCGTGCTGGGCGATCCGCCCGACTACGAGCCGGATCCGGAGCAGAGCATCGCCGCGCGGGCGGCGCGTCGTGGAATCGCGCCGGCCGAGCTGGCCTACGAGCTCCTGCTCGAGGACGAGGGCGAGGCACTCCTGTATCGCCCGTTGCTCAACTACGGCGGCCGCGACCTCGAGTGCGTGCGCAAGATGCTCCTGGATCCGAACACGGTACCCGGCCTCGGCGACGCCGGAGCGCACTGCGGGCTGATCTGCGACGGCAGCTTCCCGGCGTTCCTGCTGCTCCACTGGGCGCGCGATCGCGCGCGCGGGCCGCAGCTTCCGCTCGAGTGGTTGGTTCGGCGCCAGACGGCGGACACGGCGGCTCTCGTCGGCCTGCACGACCGTGGCCTGATCGCGCCCGGCTTCCGCGCGGACCTCAACCTGATCGACTGGGACCACCTCCGCCTGCGCCATCCGCGCATCGTGCACGACCTGCCGGCGGGGGGACGCCGTCTGATCCAGAAGGCCGATGGCTTCCGCATGACCCTCTGCCGCGGCGAAATCACATTCGAGGACGGCGAGTTCACGGGCGCCCTGCCCGGCCGCCTCGTGCGCGGACCGCAAGGCGACGCGAAGCGGTTCGGACGAGCCCTCGGCTGAGCGGGCTACTCCGAGCGCCTCGGGAGTCTCTCAGGCGCGCGCGGCGCTCGCTCCGGCGTCGGCCCGACGCCGCGCCGAACCGCGCCCCAGCCTCTCCAGCGCCTCGCTCGCCTCCTCGAGGACCCGCCGCAGGACCTCTCCGGCCGGGCGGATGTCGCGCACGAGCACCGAGGACTGGCCGGCGGCCAGCGCGCCCACGTCGGTCTCGCCGTCGCGGCGGCCGGCCAGATAGGGATCCTTGCCCAGCCACTTCCCCACCACGCCGAACTGCAGCGGGAATGGCTGGATCGTCTTCGCCAGCTCGGGGTTCTCCCAAGCCTGTGTCGTGTCGTTGCGGATCACACGACAGGGCTTGCCGCTGAAGCAGCGCGTGCGGATCGTCCCCTCGTCGTCGATCTCGACGATCCTCTGCTTGTAGTTGTCGTGCCCCCAGGCCTCGGGGGTCGCGATGAAGCGCGTTCCCATCCAGACGCCGACCGCGCCGAGCGCGAGCGCGGCCGCCAGACCGCGGCCGTCCCCGATGCCGCCCGCCGCGAGCACCGGGAGGTCGACGGCGTCGACGACCGCGGGCAGCAGCGTGAGCGTGCCGACCTGTCCGGTGTGGCCGCCGCCGTCGTAGCCCTGGGCCACCACGGCGTCGACCTTGCTCCGCGCGACCCGCACCGCGTTCTTCGTGTTGCCGACGAGCGCCAGCACCTTCATGCCCGCCTGGTGGGCTTGGGGCACGATCGGCCCCGGATCTCCGAGGCCGCTCGCCAGGACGGGCACGTTCTCCTCGAAGCAGACATCGACGAGCGCCTGCGTCTCCTCGGTGAATCGCGCCTCCGCCTGGTTGCGCTCGGGGCGGCCGATCGTCGCGAACAGAATGTCGACGCCGAAGGGCCGGTCGGTGTTGTCGCGCACGATGTGGATCTCCTCGCGCAGCCCCTTCGCGCCGAGCGACGCCGCCCCGATCACGCCGAGGCCACCTGCTTGCGAGACCGCCGCGGCCAGGGGTCCGCGAGCCACGTAGCCCATACCCGCTTGCACGATCGGGAACTCGATGCCCAGCATCTCGCAGAGCGGCGTTCGCAGTGCGGGGTGATAGCGGCTCATGGTTCGTCTCCTCCGCTCATCCGATCTCCATGTGGATGCTCTTGACCTGCGTGTACTCGTCGATGGCCTCGCGTCCGCCTTCCCTTCCCTGACCGCTCTGCTTGAAGCCGCCGAACGGGACGGTGTAGGGAAGCTGGCCGTACGCGTTCACCCAGACCACCCCCGCGCGCAGGGCATGAGCCAGCCGGTGTGCCTTGCCGAGATCGCGCGTCCAGACGCCCGCCGCCAGGCCGTACGGGGTGTCGTTCGCGGCATCGACGACCTGCGCGGTGTCCCGGAAGCGGAACACCGCGAGGACGGGCCCGAAGACCTCGTCGCGCGCGAGTCGCGACGACGGCTCGACGTCGCTGAACACGGTCGGCTGCACGAAGTAGCCGCTGTCCGGAACGCCGGTCGGGCGCTTCCCGCCGGCTACGAGCCGGGCGCCAGCGCCGCGCGCTTCGCTCACGAAGCCCTCGATCCGCTCCCGTGCCTGCGCGGAGATGACGGGACCGAGCATCACCCCCTTCTCGAAGGGGTCGCCCACCTTGAGCGAACCGGCGGCTCGCGCCAGCTTCTCGACGAACGCGTCGTGCACCGACTCCTCGACGAAGAGCCGGCTG
>CAZMKX010000305.1:0-5102 GCA_964566375.1 uncultured Myxococcales bacterium | reverse complement strand
TCCAGGTGCGCAAGCGCGGCCTGTACGAGCCCTACGAGCTGTGGGTGAAGTACCAGAACGGCGACTTCGAGCGGCGCGAGTCGGGACGCTGGGCCGAGGGCACCAGCTTCGCGCTGGCCTCCGGCCTGATGGGCGTGCTCGCGGCGTCGAACGAGGAGGTCGAGGGCAGCAACAACGCGACCCTGATCGCGTCGTTCGTGACGACCTTCCTGATCGTCTGGATCTCCTACGGGTCGTTCTCGATCGCGCTCTACATGATCATCTCGCTGGCGACCGCCTCGGTCGTCTCGCTCGCCTACATGTACTGGACGGGGATCGGGTTCGACGTCAACACGCTTCCGGTCCAGGCGCTCGGCGTCGGCGTCGGCGTGGACTACGCCCTGTACATCATGGACAGGGTGGTCCACGAGCGGAAACGCGGGCACGACGTCGTCGAGGCCGTGCGGATCGCGATCCAAACCACCGGGATGGCCGTGTTTTTCACGGCCTCCACATTGGTGGGCGGCATCATATTCTGGTACTTCATATCGAGCTTGAGGTTTGCAGCGGACATGAGCCTGCTTCTCTGCGTGGTGCTGATCGGAAACATGATCGGCGCCATGCTCCTGGTCCCCGCCTTCACGGCGGTGTTCAGGCCCGAGTTCGCAAGCGGGCCCGCCGACACGCCGGAGCAGCTGGCGGCGATCACGAAGCTCGAGCACGACGCCGCAGACGAGCTGCGGAAGTAGCCGTCGGATGAAGAGCCACCGACGCAGCTGCTGGCGAGACCTGGTCCTAGTGGCCGGGCTCGCGGCAGCGGCGCTCGGGAGCTTCGCCTGCGACTCCGAAGAGCCGACACAGGCTTCGGGCGCGGCGTCGAAGGAGTATTTCCCGCTCGTCGCGGGGGCGCACTGGCGCTACAAGCTGGCGCTCGACATCGGCACCGGCGAGATCGAGGTCGTTGCGCGCGGCGACAGCCCCGTCGAGGGCCTGGCCGGGCTCGCCTTCATCATGGACGAGCACGCGCTGAACGCGGACGTGCTCGGAATCGCCGAGGTGGGGCCGACGGCCTACGTCGCCCGCGATGGATTCCTGAGCCGTTACAGCGGCCTCGACTACCGCACGCCCGAGCGACTGCGAATGCTGGGTGAAGAGGACCCGACGCGCGTCATGCCGCTCGGGGGCGTTTCGGGCGCGGAGTGGACTCACGACACGCGTCTGCTGCAGCAGCCCGAGAACGGCGGCGGCGGCTTCATCAAGTGGACCGGTCGGACGAAGACCGTTCCGGTGCTGATCGTGCCCGCCGGCGAGTTCAAGGACGTGCTGCTCGTCGAGACCGAGTATTGGGATCCGCAGCAGAGCGAGGACGCGCCGCTGCTCGCGTATCAGGACTACTACGCGCGCGGCGTCGGATTGCTGCGCAGCGTCACGACGAACTCGAGGGACGGCGGGAAGCAGATGGCCGAGCAGACGCTGCTCGACTTCGACTTTCCGGAGGGAAGCGCGCAAGATCGCTGATGGGGGCGCGAAATCCGTACGGGATTTCGCGTATGCTGCGAAAATAGGAATGCAGCTCGGCTGCAGGATGCAAGCAAGGAGGGAGCATGGCCAAGAGGGTGGGCCTGACGAGGTTGCGCGTCGTGCGCGTGATCTCGCCCCTGGTGGGGGTAGCGTTGATGTTCGCCACGGCAAACATCGCGCGCGCAGACTGGTGGGCGGAGAATTTCGAGTTTCACGGCAAGGCGAATTCAACGGTCTACTTCAATTCGCCGAGTCTCTCGAAAGACTTCCAGATGGATCAGTGGATGAACAGCCTCGAGATGAACTTCGACGTTCGTCTGTTCGAGGACTCGAACACGAGCCTGACGTTCCACTCGATCATCACGCCGACGTACGACGCGGTGTACGACATCTATCCGCATTACTTCGGCGATCGGCGCGAGGGCGCGTCGCCCGGTTCGGGCAATGCCACGAACGCGGAGTTCGCGATCGAGGGCAAGAAGTTCCCGGGTCACGGCTCGTGCATCCGCGGGAACTACTGCGATCTGAACAACGACACCGGGTTCCTCTTCACCGGCACGAACAACCCGAACTTCGAGTTCGACAACACGATCTTCTTCGGCAACCTCGGTGCGGCGTCGCGCACGCGCGGTGCGAAGCAGGGCAAGCTCGGCGGTGCGCCGTCGGTCTTCACGTTCAACGAGCGCAAGCGCCAGCTCATCGCCGCGGGCCTCACCCCGGCGACGAACACGTTCCTGCAGACCATGGCGAACGCCAAGGCCAACGGCAGCGTGTACCGGCCGATCCACTCGTTCAACGAGTCGGGCGTCGGCGAGTACGTACTCGGCGATCGCCGCTCGATCGAAGACCAGTTCGTGGCGGGCATCAACCACACCGACGGACAGATGCAGACGCGCTGCTTCGACGGCGTGCACGACTGGTGCTGGGCGCGTGAGGCGTACTTCGAGTTCAAGTTCGAGGACACGCAGCTTCGCGTCGGCCGGCAGCAGGTCGTCTGGGGCAAGACGGATGCGTTCCGTCTGCAGGACCTCGTGAACCCCATCGACGTCGGCGCTCACAACGTCTACCCGTCGCTCGAAGATCGGCGCATCCCGTCGCTCTCCGTCGACCTCGTGCAGAGCTTCGGCACGGTCGGTCCGCTCGAGGACGTCTCGTTCGAGATCGTCTGGGTGTTCGACAAGTTCAAGCCGATCCAGGTCGGGCAGTGCGGTGACTTCTGGGCCTTCACGGCGGCTTGCCAGTCGCGCGCGGACGCCGGCGGTCACGGCCTGCTGAACCAGTCGCTCGCGAAGGTCGACGAGCGTGCCTGGACGTTCAAGAACACCGAGCCGGGCTTCCGCTTCGAGGGTCGCTTCCCCGACCCGTCGATCGCGTTCTCGCTCTCGGGGTTCTGGGGCATCCAGGACATCCCCGTCGCGCGCTTCGAGAACGCCTACAAGTCGAACCACCCGAACCCCGCGATGATGATGTTCCTGCAGGCACTCGGGATCGGCGATCCGATCATCCCGGCGTTCGATCCGTACGACAAGGCCTCGGTCGACGCGGCGTCGAACCAGGCGCTCGGCTTCTGGCAGGGTGCGTTCGGTCCCGGCGGCTTCATCTGTGATCAGACCGCGTTCGGTCAGCAGCAGCACGCGAACTGCATCGCCGGCTCGGGCCTGCAGCCGCTCGGCTGGATCTGGTCGGCGAGCCAGGCCGTCATCGAGTACCCGCGCGTGTTCACGCTCGGTGGCTCGCTGGACTACCAGATCCCGAACGTGGACACGGTTCTGCGTCTCGAGGCCTCGTACGACTTCCAGCGCTCGATCAACAACACGGATGAGTTCGACGGCGTCGACAAGAGCGACGTGATCTCGGCCGCCATCGGCCTCGATCGCAGCTTCTTCATCCCGATCCTGAACAAGGACCGCACGGCGTTCGTGTCGTTCCAGACGTTCGTCGAGCACGTCCTGGATCACCACGGAAACAACCACAGCGGCATGGTCCAGTACGAGACGAACGTGATCTCCACGTTCTTCATCGAGAACTACTGGCGCAGCGACTCGATCGTGCTCACGAACTTCTTCGCCTACGACTGGGCCAGCAAGGCCTGGATCACGGGTCCGAAGCTGAAGTGGGTCATGAACGACGCGCTCTCGTTCGAGGTGGGCATCAACCTCCTCGAGGGTTCGCGCAGCAAGTTCAACATCAGCAACATCTGCAAGAACGGTGAGCTCGGCTGCCTCGGCGATCCGACCACCTGGCAGGCGGGCAACTGGCAGCTCATCAACGAGAACTTCCGCAAGTACGCGGAAGGGCCGTGGTGGGGCCGCGAGAGCTTCGCGGACAACATGATGGAGAAGCGCGACGAAGTCTGGGCGGGAGTGACCTACCAGTTCTGAGTCACGCGCGACACTTTCCAGTGTGAACCGGCCCGGTCGTCGAAAGGCGACCGGGCCGCTTCATTGTGCGCCCTTCAGTCCCAGGCTCTTGCCCTTCTCGACGTCGACGAAGCGCTTCGTGCCGTCGGCCCAGTTGAGCTTGGCGGTCGTCTCCAGGTGCAGGCGCTGCAGCGACGCGCGCGTCTCGTAGCGCATGCGGCTGCGTGTCGCCTTCGTGCCGGCCGTCGAGCGCTCGTAGGCGACCGCGACGATGTCCTGAATCCTCACCAGCTCGACGAGGCCCGTATCGAGGTCGATCCACGCGTCACCGATGAGCTGCAGCCGAAGCTCGTCCAGCACGAAGCCGAGCGCGCTCGGCACCTTCTTGTCCTCGCGGCTCGCGCGCAGCGAGACGCGCGCGCACGGCACGCCCTCGATCCTCTCGTAGCCGACCAGCCGGTAGTCGAGGTCGACGCTGATCCCCGCGCGCCCGGCCGGGCTGGCCAGATAGCGCTTGCCCGTCCAGGTATCCCCCGCCGCGACGGCGTGATCGGGAAAGGCGATCTGCATGTACCCGAGCGTCTCGCGCAGCGGGATCGTTCCGAGCATTTTCTTGGCCGACGGAATGCCGCGCAGCGTCACGCCCTTCGGGTTTCCGAACCGGTCGCTGACGAGCAGCGCAAAGGGCCGGTTCAGGAGCACGCGCGGGGTGATGTCGCCCTTCGGCTGCGCGCCGCGCAGGTCGACGTCGATCTTCTCGTTCTGGATCACGCGCAGGCGATCGTCCGCGAGCTCGATGACATGGACCGAGCCCGGCGGGGTCACCTTGAGACGGCGGCGCAGCGAGTCGAGCACGAGCGACGTAGCGACGTCCTCGGTCGACGCCGATGCGACCGGCAGCTCGCGGTAGTCGAGCTCGAGGTGAAGGAGCTCGTCGGCGCTCTGCGCGTCGGCGTCGAGCCGCTCGCCCCCCAGCGGCGTGACCTCCGTGCGGCCCTCGTACTGCACCAGGAGCTGATACAGCGCGCCCTCCGGGGGAGGCGACGTGAACTTCAGCTCGATCGGGCCGCGTGGGGGGAACGGCGACTCGGAGGCGGCCCTTGGCGCCTCGCGCTCGACAGCCGGAGTCGGGCCCTCCGTCGAACAGGCCAGCCCGAGAACGAGAGCCAGGACTACGAGGATGCGCGTCTTCACGGCGAGCGAGTCTACCGCGTCGCCCGGGCCGCCTCCCGCGCGGGCTTG
>CAZMKX010000304.1:2044-5107 GCA_964566375.1 uncultured Myxococcales bacterium | reverse complement strand
AGTCTCTCGGTCCCGCAAGCTGACGGTTGCCGACGTGGATGTGCTGCTGTCGGCCGCCGCTGCCGGGGCGCTGAACGACGTCTTCGACGTCACCGCTTTCACCGCCGGTCTCCCGATCGGTGGCGGAACCGTCGAAACGAGGATCGTGAGCGATCGGCGCGCCGAGATCGACGACAACGAGGACAACAACTAGCCCGGGTCTTCGTCAGCCAGACACCAGGCCCGGGTCGGCCATGTCGGTCGACCCGGGCGAATGCCCGAGTCGCGCAACCCACAGGTGGGTTATCGTCCGAGGGATGACGACCGAACCATCGCCTCGAACGATCCGACACGTCCCCGGCCATGCGCCGCTTCCGAAGTACTACGAGTCGGACGACAAGCGCCGCGAATACGTCCGCACGATCTTCGACAGCACCGCGCACCACTACAACACGATCGAAGCGCTGCTCCTGAACGGCGCGCTGTGGTACCGCAAGCACTGCTTGAAGCGCGCGGGGCTGGGCCCGGGCATGAAGGTGCTCGACGTCGCGATCGGCACGGGAGCGGTCGCGCGCGGCGCGGTGCAGCTGGTGGGTCCGACGGGCAGCGTGATCGGCGTCGACCCCAGCAAGAACATGCTCGTGCAGGCGCGCCGGAATTTCGCCGGGCCGATCGCGCGAGGCGTCGCCGAGCACCTGCCGTTTCGCAGCGACCACTTCGACTTCGTCACGATGGGAATCGCGCTGCGGCACGTCTCGGATCTGGTCGCGACGTTCGGCGAGTACTACCGCGTGCTGAAACCCGGCGGAACGATGTGGATCCTCGAGGGCCACCTGCCCGAGTCGAAGCTCGGCCGCAGCGTCACGCGCTTCATGATGTACCGGATGGTTCCCGCCATGACGCTCGTCGCGACGCGCAGCCGCGAGGCCAAGGAGTTCATGGAGTTCTACTGGGACACCGTCGAGGAGAGCGCCACGCCGAAGCAGATCCTCGACGTGATCGCGCAGGCCGGCTTCGAGCGAATCCAGCACAACGTGCTCTCGCCGATCTGCGAGTACATCGCGCACAAGCCGCTGCCAGCGAGCTAGCGCAACCCCTTCGGGAGCGCGCGCGAGATCCAGCTCCCGCACAGCAGCGCGAGGAGCGGCGCGAGCGGCAGCAGGTAGTGCATCTGCTTCTGCGGAACGAGCGACCACGCGACGAAGATCGCGACGAAGCTCGTAGCGACGAAGCGCAGGCGCTCGTCGCCTCGCCAGAAGCGCGTGCGGACGCCGTCGATGACCAGCCACGGCAGGAGCAGGCTCGCCGGCAGTGCTTGCAGCGGGAACCGCGGCAGGTAGTAGAGGAACGAGCGATAGTGAACCGACTCGGCGCCCGCGCTCGAGCCGCCCACCGGAAGCGAAGCCGACGAGACGAGCTGCTCGAGCGCGCCTGGAACGGTGCCCAGAATCACCGCGTACCACGACAGCCCGACGACGGCGGAGACCGCCGACCAGGCGAGAATGCGCGGTCGAAGCAGCAGGCGGAGCTCGCGGTGGATTGCCAACCAGACGACGATCGGCGTGAAGACGACGAGAAGTGCAGCGGTCCCCTTCGTCAGGAACCCGAGCGCGACGGCGCCCGCCAGAATCGGCAGGAGACGAGCGTCGCGCGTGCGCCAGAGTGATTCGAAGGTCAAGAGGGAGACGGTGGTCGTGAGTGCGAGCAGCGGCTCCGCGTCACCGTAGCGGGAGCGAACCACGAAGAGTGCGGTCGCGGCGAGCGAGAGCATGCTGGCGATGCCGCCGGAGAAGCCGGCGAGCGACCGGCCCCACACGAAGACCACGATGGCGAGGGCGACACCGCAGAGCACCGAGACACTGCGCAGGCTCGAGACGCTCGCTTCACCGGCGACCTTGGCGCTGAGCGAAGCCGCCCAATAGAAGAGAGGCGGCTTGGACAGCCTCGGGGCGGCGTTCTCCCCCATCCGGGGCACGAGCCAATCGCCGCTGCGCACCATCTCGCCCACGACTGCGAAGCAGCGCTGCTCGGAGTAGCGCCAGACCGGCTCGGCGCCCAGGCGGAAGGAGAGGCCCAGCGTCACGGCGGAGAGAGTTGCGCAGGCAATGACGACCTGCCTGGCCGTGACCGGGCTGCGCACCGCGGAACGCGATTCGGAAGTCAGGGTCACTCTTCGCGAGACCACGTGCGGAGCGTAGGCTCGGAGCCGTCGGCGCGTTCACGCGCGAGTCACCCATGAGCGAGATCTCATCGCTCGCTAAGCTGCAGCCGGGAAATCCAATGGCCGCACAGCAGCGCGAAGAGTGGCAGCACCGGCAGCAGGTAGTGGCGGCCCTTCTGCGGGACGAGCGACCAGGCGACGAAGACTGCGAGCGCGCTCGCCGCGACGAAACGAAGGCGCGGCGCGGCGCGCCAGAACGACGTTCGCACGCCGTCCCGGATCACGAACGGAAGAAACACGATCGCCGGCGCGGCGGCACCCAGGACGCGGGGCAGGTACCAGAACACCGACCGGTAGTGATCACTCGCGAGGTCGTTGTGCCCCGTGCCGAGCGGCACGAGCAGGAACTCGCGCAGGAGCTCGGGCGCCTCCGGCACCCGCAGGAGTACCGCGGCGTACCAGGCGAGACTGATCGCCGCCGCCAGCGCGCCCCAGGCGAGCACGCGCGGGCGCAGCGCCCGGCGAAGCTCACCGACGGCGACGAGCCACACGCCCGCCGGCACGAGCACGTTGACGAGTGCCGCCGTCGCCTTGGTCAGGAACGACAGCGCAAAGAGAAGCGCCAGCGCGGGGAGCCTCCGCCGCTCGAACGCGAAGAGCGCCGCCGTCGTGAGGACGGCGAGCACGATGTCCGCCGTCGCGTGCGTCGACGACCACCAGAACTGTCCCATCGCAATCAGCGAGACGGCACTCGCGAGGGCGCAGTCGGATCCCCCGAGCGAGTAGCCCCAGGCGAAGACGAGCGCGAGCAGCGCGAGACCGGAGACGGCGCTGAGCGCCCGCAAGGCGACGAGCGACGGCCCGCCCGCGAGCGAAGCCGCGCTCGCGGCCGCCCACGAGTAGAGCGGCGGCTTCTGCAGCCG
>CAZMKX010000304.1:0-1944 GCA_964566375.1 uncultured Myxococcales bacterium | reverse complement strand
TACTGGGTGCAGATCCGCGACGGGAAGTTCCTGCGCCTCGAGGAGCACCTCGACACGCAGCACGCGATCGACGTTCTGTGCACGCCGTCGGCCGCCGCGGGCGCGCTCGACTTCGGCGTGCGGCGCTCGGAGGGCGACACCGATCCGCTCGACTTGGCGCGGCGATTCTTCGCCGCGATCGAGCGTGGCGACCTCGAAGCGGTGCGCGAGATCTACGCCCCCGACGTCGTCGTCTGGCACAACACCGATCGCACCGAGAAGTCCCGCGAGCAGAACCTCGGCATGCTCGCCTGGGCGATCGAGAACGTCCGCGGGCTGCGCTACGAGGACGTCCGTCTCGAGCCGATTCCCGGCGGGTTCGTCGAGCGGCACGTCGTGCGCGGGACCGAGAAGGCGAGCGGGCGCGAGCTGGTTCTGCCCGCGGTCGTCGTGTGCCGGGTCGCGGGCGGGCGCATCACGCGGCTCGACGAGTACTTCGACTCCGCGCAGGCGCCGGGCGTCCCTACACCACCGGCTTCTGCAGCTGCGTGAGATCGCCGCGCGGGCTCCAGCCCGCGTGCTCCCAGAACGCGAGCCCCTCGGCGTTCGCGCGGAACACGAAGATGTTGCACTTCGGGATTCCGCGCGACGCGAGCCGCGCAAAGCAATGGTCCAGAAGCCGGGCGGCGATGCCCTGCCGGCGCGCGGCGGGTGACACCGCAAGGTGGTGCAGATACCCGCGCCGCCCGTCGTCTCCGCACAGCACCGCGCCGACGAGCCGGCCGCCCGCGTCGCGCGCGATCGCGCTCACGCCCGGATTTCGCACCAGATAGGCTTCGATCGCCGGTCGCGAGTCCGAATCCGAGAGCCCGATCCCCGCGCAGCTCCGCCAGAGCGCGAGCACCTCGTCGTAGTCCTCGGCGCGCATCGCGCGGACGTCGTGCTCCATCGCCGCTAGATTCCCCGGCCATGCGCGCGAACGCAATCCTGGTCCTGATCGCCGTCCTGGGCTCCGGCTGCGCCCTGGACGACTCCTCCTACGGCGGCTCCTCCGGGGGAGGCTCCGGCTCGAACGTCGCCGACCGGAACCTGACGCCGGAGCCGGGTGTTCGCTGCGATGCGGTAGACCGGGTCTGCTACGACGGCGCCGGACCGAGCGTCTCGCTCACGCGCAACTACTTCGGTGATGACGCGGCCGCGCGGATCGGCTCCACCGCGGGACGCGGCCTCGGCAGCGGCGCCGGCAGCGTCGAGCGCATGTACTACCCCGCAAGAGACGTCGCCTGCGATCGAGCGACACAGATCTGTTACGACGACGGCAAGGCGAGCGTCTCGAAGACCCAGACCTACATGGGCGACGACGCTGCGCGCCGACTGCAGCAGCGATCGAAGGACGCACGCCCCGAGCCCAAATGGGTTTTCGAGCCCGATGGGGAGACGAGCTGCGACATGCGCACTCAGGTCTGTTACGGGCCGAAGGGACCGAACGTCAACAAGACGCGGAAGTACTTCGGCGAGGCCGCGGGCGCGCGGCTGCAGCAGAGTCTCGGCGGGAGCGTCACGAAGGAGAAGAAGGGCGTCGGCTGCGACCAGAGCGTGCAGATCTGCTACGACGAGAACGGGCCGAGCGTGAAGATGACCGAGAAGTACTTCGGCTCGGCCGCCGCGGCGCGGCTGAGGAAGCAGCTCAAGCGCTGATCAGGCGTCGCGATCGCGACGCAGGAACGTGTAGACGGCGTGGTCCACGAAGCCCCCGTGCAGCCTCTCGGCTTCGCGAAGCACCCCGTCGAGCGTGAAGCCGAGCCGCTCCGGAATCCTCCGGCTGGGCGCGTTCCCGACCGCTACCGCGATGCGCACGTGGTTCAGGCCCAGGTCGTCGAAGGCGTGCTTCACCAGCGCCCGGCAGCAGGCGGTTACGATGCCGCGCCCCTGGAAGTCCGCGCGCAGCCAGTAGCCGATCTCGCA
>CAZMKX010000303.1:0-5116 GCA_964566375.1 uncultured Myxococcales bacterium | reverse complement strand
TACAAGGTCACCATCGCGCACGGCTTCCTCACGCTTTCGCTGCTGCCGTTCCTGCAGGGCAGCATCCCGCCGGCGGACCCCGAGGCGTACCAGGGCGTCGTCATGGGCGTGAACTACGGCCTCGACAAGGTGCGCTTTCCCGCACCGGTCAAGGTGAACTCGAAAGTCCGCGCGACGCGCGAGCTGATGGAGGCGGAGCTCGTCGCGCCGAACACGATCCAGCTCAAGCAGAAGGTCACCGTCGAGATCGTCGGCGAGTCCAAGCCCGGCTGCGTGGCCGAGTTCCTGACCCGGCTGATCTACAGCTGACGGCACCTTGCCGGGCGGGCTGCGCAAGGGGACGCGCGTCGGGAAGTACCGCCTCGAGCGCCGGCTCGGCAAGGGCGCGTTCTCGGACGTCTGGGCGGCCCGTGACACCGTCGAGGGGCGCCGCGTCGCCCTGAAGATCGCCTTCGACTGGGTCGTGCGCGAGTTCGGGCGCGACGCGATGGAGGCCGAGGCGCGCATTGCCTGCCGTCTCGTCCATCCGAACATCGCCGCGACGCGGAACGCCGACTGGATCGACGGCCGCTTCGTGATGGCCACGGAGCTCGCGAAGGGGCACGTCTACGACCATCCCGCGGCCTGGCGTTCGGGCCGCGTGGCGCTGCGGATCGTCCGCGACGTGGCCGCGGGGCTCGCGCACGCGCACTCGATGTCGCTCATGCACCGCGACGTGAAGCCCGAGAACGTGCTCGTCTTCGCGGACGGTCACGCGGCGTTGACCGATTTCGGTGTATCGCGCTTCATCCGTCGCGAATCCCGCAGCTACACCGAGGCGGGAACCATGGGCTACATGGCCCCGGAGCAGGCCTACGGGAAGCCCACGCTCTCGAGCGACGTGTTCTCGCTCGGGGTGCTCGCGTACGAGCTCCTGACCGGGAAGCTCCTCGCGTGGCCGTTCGCCTGGCCGCCCGACGGCCATTCGCGCTTCGTTGCGAAGGTTCCCGAGCCCGTACGGCCCGTGCTGCAGCGCGCCTGCGCCTTCGATCCGCGCGACCGCTATCCGTCCGCGGTCGAGCTGCACGCGGCGCTCGAGGCGGCCTTCCGCAAGGTCGACGAGGCGCGCAGCGCGAAGCCTCGCCGTCGCCGCCGTCGCCGCCCGCCGGCGCCGACCCCGACACCGTTCGCGGTTGGAATGGATCTCTTCCGACGGCGACACGGACGCGCGCTCGGCATGCGCTTCCACTGCCGTCGCTGCAACGGTCCGATCGCCGAGGCGATGAGCGTGTGCCCGTGGTGCGGGACGAAGGACAACTCGTTCGCGGAGATCACGCGTGCGCCGCTGATCTGTCCGCGCTGCGAGCGCGGCGTGCTGCCGGAGTGGACGAGCTGCCCGTGGTGCTTCGCGGGTCGCTTCCGCGGGAACGGGCGCCCGCCGCGGCCGGACCCGCTGGCCGTGCGCCGCTGCACGCGCCGCGGCTGCGCGGGCGAGCTGAGGCCGTTCATGCGCTACTGCCCGGTCTGCAAGCGCAAACCCGGCCGCCCCTGGAGTCATCCAGACCTCCCGGACCGTTGCACCCGCTGTCGCTGGCCGGTGTCGCGCGCCTTCTGGCGCTTCTGCGCCTGGTGCGGCCGGCGGCAGCGCGAGGCGGGCGGCTAGGCCGGCGGAACGACCGCGGCGCGCGCGTACAGGTCGGGAGTATTGCCGACGTACTCCCGGAGAAGTGCGCGATCGTCGATGGCCTCGTCCGCACGCTCTCCGACGAAGAACAGTCCGAGCGCCGCGTCTCGCGCGGCGGGTCGCGGTGCGATCCACAGGTCCAGGTACTTCAGCCAGAAGAGCGAGACTCGACACAGAGTCTTGACCGCGAATCGCGAGCCGCGTCCGCGCGCGAAGCCGAGCATCACCGATTGGATCGCGTAGCCGAGCGCCGCGGCGGGCCCGGAGGAGACGCCGGAAGAGAGCTCGCGGAAGCGCGCGAAGAGCCGGCGGTGCGCGAGGCCGGAGAAGCGATTGAAGTCGTACGCACCCCCGTGTACCGGCAGCATGAAGGGCGTGTCGGCATACACCAGGCCGTTCGGCCGGAGCACGCGATGGATCTCGTCCACCACGCGCTGCGGCGCCACGCTGTGCTCGAGTACGCCGTCGACGACGACGGCGTCGAACGAGCCATCGGCGAACGGCAGCGCGCGTGGATCGGCCAGCACTCCGGGGTTGGCGCCGGGAACGCAGTCGCACTCGACACAGGTGATTCCCGGGTCCCGACGGAGCGCCGCGAGGGCGGCGCGCGCGTGCTTGCCGCCGATGTTCAGGATCTCTGGTCGAGCGCTGCGCGCCATGAGCCGCTCTCGAAGGAACGCGGCGTTCCGCCGCGCGGCCACGTTCAGATCGAGACTCGGCAGCAGACGGAGCGCGATGCCGTGCGCTCGCGACTGCGGAGGCTTCCGGAGGGAGTTGCCGGTGTAGTCTTCGAGCCGGAAGACACTGGCGCGCTCGTCGATCAGCACGGGCGCACCCGCGACGATCGGGAACTCGCCACCACACCCTGGTGCGAGACACTCGATGAAGGCACCGCGCAGCCGGAGCTCGCCTCTGCAGCGAGGGCAGCGCAATCGCTGTGCGAGGTCGATCGGGCCCGGCTCTGGATTCGTCACCTGGGTGTCATTCTAACCGGACGTTGTGGCACGATGCCCACGACATGATGGCGAATGAAGACCCGTGAGCGGACGATCCCCCACGCAGCCGCGGGTCCTGCTCGTCGACCTCAACAACTTCGCCCGCTACCCGACCATCGCGGTGGGACTCCTGACCGCGATCCTGCGCGAGTCGGAGATCCCGGTCGAAGTCCTGTCGCCGCTCGCTTTCGGCGTCGACGGTGTGCCCCGCGAGGGCAGGGCGCCGGTCTGGGGAGGGCTCGAGGCACGCCTGCGCTACTCGAGCGCGATGTCGCGGAATCGGCTCGTGACGCGCGCGCGCGCCGCGCTGGTCGCGCGCCGTCACCCGATGTCGGTCGCCGCGATGCGCGCGCTTCTCGAGTCGATCGACGAGGCGCTCGCGCGTGGCTGCGACGTGGTCATGATCTCGAGCTACCTGATGTACTTCGATGCGTGCCGCGAGATCGCGCGCGTTTGCGCCGAGCGCGGAGTGCCGCTGATCGTGGGCGGAAGCTACTTCTTCCAGCCCGAGGTCGCGCGTGAGTGGACCGCGATTCCGGGCGTGACTGCCGTGGTGGGGGGTGAGGTCGAGCCTCACGTCGTCGAGATGGTGCGCGCGGCCGCCGATGGCAAGAAGCTCGACGCGTTTGCGGGTGTGTGGGTGCACGGCTGCCGGGCGGCGCCGGCGCCCCCTCTCGCCGGACTGGATGCGCTGCCGTTCGCCGACTACCGCGATTTTCCCTGGCAACGCTATCCGAATCGCATCGTTCCGATGATCACCGGACGCGGCTGCGGCTGGGGAGTCTGCGCATTCTGCTCGGACGTGACGAGCACGGCGGGCCGGAGCTTCCGCTCGCGGAGCGCGTCGAGCGTGCTCGACGAGCTCGAGCTCCAGTCGCGCAGGCACGACACGGATCTATTCGTCTTCACCGATCTCAAGCTGAACTCCGACGCTGCGGTCTGGAGCGCGCTGCTCTCGGGCGCACGCGAGCGGGTTCCGACCGCGCGCTGGATCGGGGCCGTGCACGTCGACGGTCGCCGACCCGACGGAGTGTCCCTGTCCGAGCTCCGCGCCGCGAAGGCCGGCGGTATGGTGCGGGTGACGACGGGTCTCGAGTCCGGCAGCCAGCGCGTGCTCGACGACATGCGCAAGGGCACCGACCTCGGGACCACGCGGCGCTTTCTCGACGACGCGTCGAGCGCGGGCTTGAGCATCCGGCTGACGATGATCCTCGGTTATCCGGGCGAGCGCGCGGCAGACGTCGCCGCGAGCGCGTCGTTCGTCGAAGAGAACGCCGGAAGGATCGACCGGATCCTGCTGAATCGTTTCGCGCTGATGACCGGCACACGCGTGCACCGGAGCTCGGAGCGCGAAGCCATTCCCGATCTCGGCGAGGTCCGACCCAACCACCGCATGGCGCTTCTCGAGCACGACTTCGCCCCCGCCCGCGAACGCCGCTACCGGCGCGAAGCCCATCGCCTGATCGCAGCCGTGCACCGCGTGAACCGGCGCCCGATCCGGGAGTCCGCGCGCGACTTCGAAGGGGTGATGTAGCCAGGTTGTATTGACAGCGTTTATTTTTCAGTGTTAGAAATACGGCCGTGGCGCGCCCCAGCCTCAGCCCCGACGAGATCGAGAGCTTCCGCGAGCGGCTCTGCGACGTGGCCATGCGGACGTTCGCGGAGGAGGGCTACGAGGCGGTCACGCTGCGCGGGCTGGCCGAGAAGCTCGGCTGCAGTCACGCCACGCCGTACCGCTACTTCGCCGACAAGCAGGAGATCTTCGACGCGGTCTGCGCCCTGGGTTTCGACCGCTTCGCCGATGCACTCGAGCGCGCCGCGCGCGGCGTCGACGATCCCGGGGAGCGCCTGCGCGCGCTCGGCCGCGCCTACTTCCGCTTCGCCACCACGCAGCCGCACGCCTACCGGATCATGTTCGAGCTGCGCGAGTCCTCGAGTGAGTCGCACCCGCGTTACAAGGTGAAGGAGATCCGATCCTGGCAGGCGATCCTGCAGGCCGTCGAGCTCGCGATCCAGTCGCGCGTGCTCGAGGGCGATCCCGACACCGTCGCGCACCAGATGTGGGCGGGCCTGCACGGACTCGTCTCACTGCAGCTCGCCGGAAAGCTCTCGCTGGGCAAGACCGCGAAGGGCCTGCTCGAGCCGCTGCTCGACACCCTGATCGACGGAAACCGACCCGAACCGAAAGCCAGGAGGAAGAGATGAGCGACCTCGACGCCTATCCGGATCACCCGAACCTGAAGGGCGGCTTCGCGCCGTACCTGCACGAGGACGAGACGACCGCGCTCGAGGTGCAGGGCGAGATCCCGCGCGAGCTGCACGGCACGCTGTACCGCAACGGCCCGAACCCGCAGTTTCCGCCGATCGGAGGGCTCGCGTACCACTGGTTCGACGGCGACGGCATGATCCACGCCGTCTCGATCGAGAAAGGGAAGGCGCGCTATCGCAACCGCTGGGT
>CAZMKX010000302.1:0-5164 GCA_964566375.1 uncultured Myxococcales bacterium | reverse complement strand
GGCATCGCGCGCAGGAAGCGGTCGAGGTAGTCCGTCGCCACCTGGTGACCGAAGCCGCGGCTCCCGCAGTGGAACATCAGGACCACCTGACCGGGCTCGCCCAGGCCGAAGCCGCTGGCGATCTCGCGGTCGAAGATCCCGTCGCTGCGCAGGAGCTGGACCTCGAGATAGTGGTTGCCGGAGCCGAGCGTGCCGAGCTGGTTCTGACCGCGCGCGATCGCCTTCTCGGAGACGGCCGCCGGGTCCGCGCCGGGAAAACAGCCGGAGGACTCGGTGAACGCCAGATCCTCGCGCGTGCCGAAGCCTTTCCGCACGGCCCAGCGCGCGCCTTCCCGGAGCACGTCCTCGAACTCGACACGCGTGAGCGAGACGAAGCCGCTCGAGCCGACTCCGGCGGGCACGCGTGAGGCGAGCGCGTTCACGAGCCGGCCGAGCCGCGGCTCCACCTCGCTCCAGGTCAGGTCCGAGCGCACCAGGCGCATCCCGCAGTTGATGTCGAAGCCGATGCCGCCGGGCGAGATCACGCCGTGCTCGGCGTCGGTCGCCGCGACTCCGCCGATCGGAAAGCCGTAGCCCCAGTGCGCGTCGGGCATGCACAGGCTCGAGCCGACGATGCCCGGCAGCGTGGCGACGTTCGCGGCCTGTACGAAGACCTGCGCGTCCATCGCCCGGACGAGCTTCTCGGTCGCGAAGATCCGCACCGGAACCCGCATGCCTGTGCGGAAGCCCTGGGGCAGCTCCCACTCCGCCGGGCCGACACGAATCAGTGTGGCGGGGACCGTCACGGCTTCGCCCCAGGCTCCGCGCCTCGGGGCGCGATCTCGCCGATTGCGAAGCGCCGGACGGCGTCGGCGAGCGTCTCGCGCCAGTCTCCGGCGTCCGTCCGCACGACCGCGCGTGCGTCGGCCGGAACGTCGTCGAGCGGCTCCCAGCCGGCGGCGCTCGACGCGTAGAGCTCGGGTCCCGCGTCCGACGGATCGCGACCCGCACGGGCGCGCGCCTCGAGGCGCGCCCGTGCGACCGGTTCCGCGCACACGGACTCGACCACGAAGGCGCGCAGCGCGTGTGCGTGCGCCCACGCGAACAGCTCGCGGCGGAGCTCCCGCCGCGCGTACGTCGCGTCCAGGATCGCCACCCGGCCCGACAGCACCACCGGCGCGGCGCGCTCGAGCAGCGCCGCGTAGGTCGCCTCCGTACGCTCCTCGGTGTAGAGCTCGGAGTGGCCGCGCGCGTCGGCCGGCAGCCTCGCCAGGCGCTTGCGCACTCGATCCGACGAGATCACGACGCCGCCGGTCCGGTCGGCGAGCGCCTGCGCGACGGTGCTCTTGCCGGTGCCGACGATCCCGGCCATCGCGACGACGCAGCCGTGGCGCGGCTCCGCGAGCGCGGCCTCGGCGAGCGCGAGGTGTCGCGCCGCGCTCCGCTCCGCCGACGCGCGTTGCGCCGCCGGGACGAGCGGGTCGCGCGAGGCCAGGCAGGCGACCTTGGCGCGGACGGCCGCACGATAGCCGACGAAGAAGTCGACCACCCCGTAGAGATCGTAGTCGTCGCTCGCCTCGGCGTAGCGCCGCAGGAAGCGCTCGGCGAGATCGCGGCGTCCGCGGTACTCCAGGTCCATCGCCAGGAACGCGACCTCGGATGCGGCGTCGATCTGGCGGTAGTCGTCGCGGAACTCGAGGCAGTCGATCGCGAGCGGCGGCGCATCGTCGCGCTCGAACCAGACGTGCGCCAGGTGCAGGTCGCCGTGTCCGTCCACGATCCGGCCGCGCGCGCGGCGGCCCTCGAAGCGCTGCGCGTGCCGGCGCAGCAGGTCGTCGGCGCGCCTCGCGGCCACGCGAGCGCGCGCCGCGAGCTCACCCGTGTGCGCGATCTCGCCGAAGGACTCGCGGACCGGAGCTGCGACCCGCGCGCGCCATTCCTCGGGCGAGAACGGCGCGGGCGAACCGAGCCCGTTCTGTGCGTGAAAGTCGGCGATTCGCGCCGCGATCGCGTCGACGTGGTGCGCCGTGAGCTCGCCGCGATCGAGCAGCGCGAGCGCGTCGCGCTCCGCGGGCAGTCGCCGCATGACGACGCAGTGCTCCGGCGTCGGCGCGTCGCCTCGGGACGGCGCGAGCCCCTCGCGCGGCGGCGCAAGCCGGATCTCGCGGTTACGCCCCTCGATCGCCGAGACACCCAGATACACGTCCGGCGCGAGCCGGCGATTCAGGCGCACCTCGCGCAGCGAGTCTTCATTGCGCAGTGCACGGGTGGCGAAATCGACGAATCCGAAGCGAACGGCCTTGTGCACCTTGTAGACGCGCTGCGCGGTCAGGAACACGTGCGAGAGGTGCGTTTGGATGTGCTCGACCCCGCGCGCGGCGCTCGGATCGTCCGGGTACGCGCTCGCGCGCGTCAGGCTCGAGACGATCTCCGGCGCGAGCGGCTCCACGCGATCGTCGTCGGCTGCCATGAACGCTCCGGGTCCGAAAAGGGGACCGTAGCACGATGTCAGAACCGCTCGAGCTGCTCCGTGCCGCGGCGGAAGCCGATGCCCGTGAGCACGCCCGCGCGGTCGAAGAACACGACCAGTCGGTCGCTCTTCTCCTGGCTCTTGTGGTACGTGAAGATCATCAGGTTGGTGATGGTGGGATCCTCGATCTCGAAGGTCGTGGAGTTCTTGCGGATGTACGCGTAGACGAAGACGTCGCCGTCGTACTGGCGCAGGATCCGGTCGGGCGGGCCGAAGATCTCGAGGATCTCTCCCTTGCGGGTCGTGCCGACGACCACGCGCCCGTCGGGCACGACGTTGACCTCGTTGCCGACGTACGTGCGCTCGATCGTGCACGCGCTCGCCGACGCCAGGACGAGAGCGAGGGCGAGGATCGCCGCGGCGGGACGCGAGCTACTCCAACCCATCGGTGCCCTTTCGCCAGCCGTAGTACAGGACGCGGTCCGCCTCGTCGAAGAACACGACCAGCGTGTCGCTCGCGACGTCGACGCGGAACTGATTGTAGAAGAGCAGCAGGAATCCGCTGAGTCGCCCGCGCGTCATCCGGTACACGAGCACGTCCGCGAACGGGAGATCGACCACCGGCCCCGGCAGGAGCTCGCGATCGGACATGTAGCTCTCGAGCAGGGTCGCGTCCGCGAAGCTCTGCGGCGCCCCGAACCACTCGAGAATCTCCGCCTTGGTCGTCTCACCGCGAACGATGCGCGGGATCTGGTCGACGGGAATCGCCTGACCTTCCGAGTAGCGGCCGATCACGCACCCGCTCGTCGCCACCAGCGCGGCGACGAGCACCGCACCTCCGAGCCCTCTCATGGCGTGGCGCCGCCCGGTTCAGGGAGACGGAGCGTCGGGCGGCGCAGGCAGCACGACGGTCGCCTGCAGGCCCTCGTCGCCGGGCTCCAGATTCAGCCCGACCCGGAGGCCCTCGGCGAGCCGCTCGAACTTCAAGCCGCCCGACACGGCGTTCCGGTGGAAATAGACCGACTTGCCGTCGTCGGTGATGATGAAGCCGTAGCCCTCGTCGACCAGTACCCGATCGACCAGCCCCAGGTGTGGCGGCGTGTCCGCCCGCTGAGGCGTTCGCTCCACCCGGCGGGAGCGCACGTTCCGCACCTCGTGCACGAACGCGTCGATCGCGTCGTGCAGCGCGCGGCCCAGCTCGGGTCGGACGCGCGACACGAAGAGGTCGCGCCCCTTCGCCTTTCCGACGATCCGCACCTCGCGGTCGCCGCGCCGGTGATGCCCCGAATAGTGCCCGCTGACGCGAAGCGAGAGCAGGTCGTCGTGCTGTGTCGCGAGAGTGCGCAGCCGCACTTCTGCTTCCGCTCTCGCAGCTTCCGCAACCTCGTCCATGTGATCCCAGTGGATCCTGATCTCCGGCACCCGGCACCTCCGCGACACAGCAATTCGCTGCTGGCCGCGTGTTTTGCAACTAGCGTTCCCGCGCCCCCGGGACGTAGGGAATCGCGACGGCGATCTTGAGCTTGCGGTCGGGCGGCAGGGCGTCGGCCGTTGCCATCCCGTTCGCGACCGCGGTCCGATCGGCGCTCCAGACATTGCCCGTTCGCCGGCTCGCGGCGGCCAGCGACTCCCCCGGGCGAAGCGTCGCGACGCGCAAGACCTGTGCGCGGATCGCCTGGCGGTCGGCGGCGTCGAGCGGCCGGAAGCTCCCGGTCGTGCGTCCGCAGATCGGCGAGAGCTGCGCGAAGCGCACCTCGGCGGCGACGCACTCTACGCGGTAGATCCGGCCGCGGTGCGCGATCCAGGTGAAGCGGCCGCCGATCTTCCCCTGCCGCGACGGCTGGCTCAGCCGGACCTGCCACGCACGGAGTGCCCCGACCGAGAGCGGGCCCTGCTCCACGACGGGAACGTCTCCCTTGGCCAGCGCCTGCTGCGCCGCCGCGCGCGGATCGCTGCCGCTGCCCGCGAGCGAGAGCCGGATCAGGGCGGTCTCATCGGCGGCCACGGCGCCGACGGTCTCGGCCGAATTCGCGGTCCGCCACCCCGACGGAAACTCGATGCGGAAGTCGAGCTCCGGCTGCCGGAACACGCTGCCGTCGAACACGCCTCCGGCCGGATCGTCGCCGACCACCAGACCGTCGAGCTTCCCGAGGAATCCGGCCCGATCGCGCGCGATCGGCTGCGCGGGCGCGCGCGCGAGCGTGCGCGCCCGCGCAAAGGCGCTCTGTACACGCTCCGGTGTCGCAGGATGGGTATCGAGAAAGCTCGGCTGACGCGCGTGCCCGAGCGAGAGCGTGGTCTCCCGCTCGAGCGTGGCGAGGAACTGCGCCATCCCCGCCGGATTCCAGCCGCTCCGGGCCGCCAGAGTCTGGCCGATCTCGTCGGCCTCCCGCTCCTGATCGCGGCCGTACGCCGCCAGATATCCCGCGCCGGCGACCTGTCCGAGCTGGCCCACGCCCTGCGCCGCCTCCGCGCCGCCGAGCACCGCGGCGGCCAGCGTACCGAGCGCGGACAGCACGCCGACCTGCTGTTGCCGCGCCTGCTGCTGCGCGTGATGGCGCGCCGCGACGTGTCCGATCTCGTGACCGATCACGTTCGCGAGCTCGTCCTCCGAGTTCGCGATCGCGAGCAGCCCGCGCGAGACGTAGATGTGTCCGCCGGGCAGCGCGAACGCGTTCGCCTCGGCCATGTCGACGACGTTGAAGTCGTAGCTCA
>CAZMKX010000301.1:0-5164 GCA_964566375.1 uncultured Myxococcales bacterium | reverse complement strand
TGGTTTTCACGGGCGGGAAGATGCCGGACCGGGCTAGGTTCCGCCGCCGATGGACACGCTCTTCGAGGCCGTGCGCGAGGCGTGCGAGCGCTCCGTGTGGTCGCGCGGCGTGGAGCTCGTGCGCCAGGGCGTGGTCCGCGCGCAGTCGAGCTCCGCGGGCGAGGTCGTCATGCGCATCGAGGGACGGGCGGGCCGGGCCGCGCCCGCCGTGCGCCTGCTTCCGCACGAGGACGCCTGGGAGTGTGACTGCGACGGGCCGGACGATCCGTGCGAGCACGTCGCCGCGGCGGTGATCGCCTGGCGCCGGGCGCGCGAGTCCGGCGCAGCGCTGCCGGTCGTCGAGGTCGCGAATGCGCGACTCGGCTACCGGCTGTCGCGAACGCCCGCGGGACTCGCGCTCGCCCGGGTTCGCGTGCGCGACGGGCGCGACGAGCCACTGCCCGCATCGCTCGCCGCCTACGCCGCCGGTCGGGGGGACGGCGTGGCGCCGCTCGCCAGCGCCGCCGACCTGGCCGTCGAACGCCTGCTCGACCCGCGCCGAGCGGGCGCGCCTCCGCGCGAGTCGATGCAGCGGCTGCTCGCGGCACTCGTCGGCTGCGACGACGTGAAGCTCGACGGCGCGCCGGTGAGCGTCTCGCTCGAGCCGGTGCTTCCGGTCGCCTTCGTCGAGGATCGCGGCGACGGCTTCGCGCTCGGCCTCACGCCCGATCCGCGACACGACGAGTCCTTCGCGAACGGCGTCGCGCGCTGCGGCGACGTGCTGCGCCCGCTCGGCGACCCGCGGCTCAGCGCGCGCGAGCGCGAGGAGCTGCCGCGGGGCCGCTACTACCCGCCCGAAGCGGCGGGGCGGCTGGTCTCGGAGGTGATTCCGGATCTGCGCGCGCGTCTCCCGGTCGAGCTGCGCACCGAGCGGCTGCCGCGCGAGCAGAACGAGCGACCGCGCCTGCGCGCGCACGTGAGCCGCGAGGGCGACCGGTTGAAGGTCGAGGCGGAGCTGGTCTACGGCGATCCCCCCGTAGCGCGGGTCGAGCAGGGGCGGCTCGTCCCGCTCGGCGGCTCGACGGTTCCGCGCCGGATCGAAGCCGCCGAGTCGGCCCTGATCGCGCGCCTCGCGAACGAGCTCGAGATGGAGCCCGGCGCCGGCCAGCTGCTCGCGCCCGCGCCCGCCATCGCGTTTCGAGAGAAGCTCGAGCGCTTCTCCGGCGAGGTCGTCGGCCGCGCGCACGAGCAGTTCCGGCTGACGTCCGCGCTCGAGCCGGAGCTTCATGCGACCGCCGACCGCTTCGAGCTCGGCTTCACGCCGCGCGGCGGCGGAGGCCGCGTCGACGCCGCGCGCGTGCTGCGCGCCTGGCAGGAGGGCGAGTCCCTGGTCCCACTCGGCGGCGGAGGCTTCGCGCCGCTTCCCGAGGCGTGGCTGCAGCAACACGGCCGACGCGTGGCGGACCTGCTCGCCGCGCGCGCGAACGACGGCCGTCTGCCCGCTTGCGCCCTGCCCGACCTGGCGCGGCTCTGCGACGAGCTCGGCGAGCGGCCGCCGCCCGGCTTCGAGCGCTTGCGCGCGCTGGTCGACGACTTCGCCGGACTCCCGGAGCCCGTGCTTCCGCCCGATCTCGTGGCCGATCTTCGCGCGTATCAGCGCACGGGCATCGCGTGGCTGCAGTTCCTGCGCAGCGCGGGGCTGGGCGGACTGCTCGCCGACGACATGGGATTGGGCAAGACACTTCAAGCGCTGTGCGCGGTCTCGGGGCGTACGCTGGTCGTAGCGCCCACGAGCGTGCTCTTCGGCTGGGCCGAGCAGGCGCGGCGCTTCCGACCGGCGCTGCGCTGCAGCGTCTACCACGGCGCGAAGCGGGCGCTCGATCCGGCCGCCGATCTGACGCTCACGAGCTACGCAATTCTGCGTCTCGATGCCGAGGCGCTCGCGCGAGAGCCGTGGGACACCGTCGTTCTCGACGAGGCGCAGGCGATCAAGAACCCCGACAGCCAGGTTGCGCGCGCCGCCTTCGGCCTTCGCGCGGACTTCCGACTGACCTTGACGGGCACGCCCGTCGAGAACCGCCTCGACGAGCTGTGGAGCCAGCTCCACTTCGCCAACCCCGGCCTGCTCGGCGGGCTCGGCGACTTCCGCGAGCGTTACGCGCGGCCGATCGCCGCGGGGGAGCCGGGGGCCGCAGCCCACCTGCGTGCGCGCATCGCGCCCTTCGTCCTGCGTCGCATGAAGTCCGTCGTCGCTGCGGAGCTTCCGCCCCGCACCGACGCGATCCTGCACTGCGAGCTCGACGCCGAGGAGCGCGCCGTCTACGACGCCGTGCGCGCGGCGTCCCAGCGCGAGGTGGTCGCCCGCCTGCAGCAGGGCGGCAGCGTGATCGAGGCGCTCGAGCTTCTGCTCCGCCTGCGACAGGCGTCGTGCCATCGCGGGCTCGTACCGGGCCAGGCGGCGGATCGCTCCTCCAAGCTCGATGTACTGCTCGAAGTGCTCGACGAGGCCGTCGCCGAGGGCCACAAGGCGCTCGTCTTCTCGCAGTGGACCTCGCTCCTCGACCGGGTGGAGCCATGCCTGCGCGAGGCGGGCATCGCGTTCGAGCGCTTGGACGGAAGCACGCTCGACCGCCAGGGGGTGGTCGAGCGCTTTCAGGCGGCCGAGGGGGCGCCCGTGCTGCTGATCTCGCTGCGCGCGGGCGGTACGGGCTTGAACCTGACCGCCGCCGACCACGTCTTCCTGCTGGACCCGTGGTGGAATCCCTCCGTCGAAGAGCAGGCCGCCGACCGGGCCCATCGCATCGGCCAGGACCGCCCCGTCTCGGTCTACCGGCTCGTGGCGCGCGAGACCGTCGAGGAGCGAATTCTGGAGCTTCAGGAGCGCAAACGCGCACTTGCAGAGGCGGCGCTCTCGGGCGCGGATCGCGCCGGCGCCATTACCCGCGAGGACTTGCTCGGCCTACTTGCGTGAGGGACGTCACACAACCCTACCCGGGTGACGCCGATCACAGCCGTCATGAGGACCATTTGGTCGACTGGCTTCCATCCCACGCACCGCCGACCCGCTCCGGGTCCGGCCGGCTGCCGGGTCGAGGGTCGGCGGTTGCAAGCGGTGCGGACACGGGCTGTGATCACGCGTGCGGCGGTCGGCGCCGTGCTCGCGCTCGCCCTGTCCGCTTGTCAGACGCCGTGGCCCGCCGCCGTATTGCGAGAGCAGGCCGCAGCACCGCAGGCCGCGGTGGTCGCGCCGCCGGCCGAGGTACCGCTCGCGAGCGACGTTCCGGCACCTGAACCCGCTCCACGGGTCGCGACGCTGCAGGAACGGATCTCGGAGATGCTCGTTTCGCGCGCGCCGAACATGCAGCCCAGCGATCGCGCGCGTGTCGCCGGCGCGATCGAAAGCGCCCACCGGACCCACCGCGTCGATCCGATGCTCGTGCTGGCCGTGATCCGGCAGGAGAGCAATTTCCGGCCGGACGCCCACGGCCCGGGTGGCTCGATCGGCTTGATGCAGGTCCGGCCCTTCGTGGCGGCCGACGTCGCCAAGCGGCACAGCATTCCCTGGGCCGGTGCCCGGACGCTTCTCGATCCCGCGGCGAACGTGCAGATCGGAGCCTGCTACCTCGGCGAGATGCTCGAGATGTACGACGATCCTGCGCTCGCCATCAGCGCCTACAACATGGGCCCGTACCGCGTGCGCCGACTGGTCGCGCGCGGCAAGCCCGTCCGGCCGGCGTATCTCGACTCGGTGTTGAAGCACTTCCAGGCGATGACGAGCGAGTTCGGGCTTCCGCCGCAGGAGCCGATGCAGGAAGCCGCTGCAGAATAGGGCTGCTTCCCATCCACCGGCGCGGCGGTGAGGATGACTGCAATGGCCGATCCGCTTGCAGACCTCGGCGGGAAAATCTGCCTGATCACCGGCGCAACGAGCGGAATCGGACGCAGCTCCGCGTTCGCCCTCGCCGGGCTGGGGGCGAAGCTCTTCCTGCTCTGCAGGAATGCGCAGCGCGCAGACGCGCTGCGCGCGGAGATCGCCGACTCGACTGGCAACCGCGCGATCGAAGTCCTGCTGGCCGATCTTGCCTCGCAGTCCGAGATCCGGCGCGCGGCCGCCGAGTTCCTCGCGACCGGAGAGCCGCTGCACGTGCTCTTGAACAATGCCGGCGTCGTGCTCACGGCGCGGAGCGAGACGGTCGACGGGATCGAGACGACGTTTGCGGTGAACCACCTGGCCTATTTCCTGCTCACGAATCTTCTGCTCGAGCGGCTCCGCGCGAGCGCGCCCGCGCGGATCGTGAACGTGGCGTCCGACGCCCACCGGCTCAGCGGCGCGCTCGACTTCGACGATCTGGGATCGCGCCGCAGCTACTCGGCCATGCGCGTGTACGGCCGCTCGAAGCTCGCGAACCTCTACTTCACGACCGAGCTCGCACGCCGGCTCGAAGGCTCGGGCGTGACCGTGAACGCGGCGCACCCGGGCGCGGTGCGCACGGAGCTCGGACAGAACAACGACGCCCCGATCCTGAAGCTCCTCACCGGCCTCGTGCGGCCGTTCTTCCGGTCGCCCGAGCAAGGGGCCCGGACGTCCGTCTGGCTGTGCGCCTCGCCAGCCGTCGAGGGCGTCACCGGCGGCTACTTCGCCAACTGCAAGGCCCGTACGCCCCACCGTGTCGCGAGCGACGCGGCGGCCGCGCGCCGGCTCTGGGACGAGAGCGCCAAGCTCACCGGTCTGCCCGTCTAGAAGCCCCGGAACGCGCAACCCGCCAAGCGCGTTGACGTTCCCGGCCGCAACCGCGATAAAGCCCGGCGGGCGTGACGAGGGGATTGATGGCGCAAGTCGTCGCACAGCATCGGGCCGGGGCGGACGCCCACGTCGACCTGATCAGCCTGCGGCTCGCGTTCGGTGACCGGCGCGTCTTCGACGGCCTGTCGTGCAGCTTCGCCAAGTCCAAGATCTCGGTCATCCTCGGAGCGAGCGGCGTGGGAAAGAGCACGCTCCTGCGCCTGATCGCGGGCCTGAACCGGCCCGACTACGGGGACATCTGGATCGGCCCGCAGGAGATCTCGCGCATGCCCGAGCGGCAGCTCCGCCAGCTGCGCAAGAGCCTGGGCATGATGTTCCAGGGCGGCGCGCTGCTCGACTCGCTCACGGTTTTCGACAACGTCGCCCTGTCGCTTCGCGAGC
>CAZMKX010000300.1:0-5168 GCA_964566375.1 uncultured Myxococcales bacterium | reverse complement strand
GATATCTTCGGCGTATTCCGATATCGTGCGGTCGCTCGAGAACTTCCCGATGCGCGCGACGTTGAGAATCGCCTTCCTAGCCCAGTCCCCGGTTTTCTTGTACTCCTCCCCCACCCTGCGCTGTGTCTCGGCATAGGATTCGAAATCGGCGAGGTGAAAATAGACGTCGCCGTTTATGAGAAGCGCTTCATAGATCCAGTTGAAAAGCCCGCGCTCCTCCTTGCAGAATACATCCGATTCGAACGAATCCAGCACCCTCTTTAGATGCGGGTTCTTTTCGCATATCTCCCTCGGGTGATAGCTGTGCGCTTTTTTCATCTCCGCTATCTCGTCAGCCCTGAGGCCGAATATGAAGATGTTCTCCTCGCCCACCTCTTCCCTTATCTCTATATTCGCCCCGTCCATCGTGCCGATAGTGAGCGCTCCGTTCAGCGCGAGCTTCATGTTGCCCGTGCCCGACGCTTCCTTCCCGGCAGTCGAGATCTGTTCGGAGAGATCCGCCGCGGGGATGATCTTCTCGGCCAGGGAGACCCGGTAGTCCGGCACGAACGCGACGCGGAGCAGGTCGCGAGTGCGCGGGTCCTCGTTCACCGACTCGGCGATGCTCGAGATCAGCTTGATGATGAGCTTCGCCATGAAGTACTCGGGCGCGGCTTTGCCGCCGAAGATGCACACCCGCGGCGCGACGGGCGCAACGCCGTCGTCGACGAGCTCGAGGTAGACCTCGGCGATGCGCAGCGCGGCGAGAAGCTGGCGCTTGTACTCGTGCACGCGCTTCACCTGCACGTCGAACATCGCGTCGGGATCGACGCGCACCCCGGTCGTCTGCGCGATCACGCCGGAGAGCCGCGCCTTGTTCGCGCGCTTCACGTCGCGGAACGCGCGCAGGAACTCGGGGTCGGCGACGTGCGGCTCGAGCGCGCGCAGACCCTCGAGGTCGCCCCGCCAATCGTCGCCGATGCGCGCGCTGATCAGCGCCGAGAGCCGAGGGTTCGCCTTCATCAGCCAGCGGCGCGGCGAGATCCCGTTCGTCTTGTTCTGGAAGCGGCCCGGCCAGAGCTCCGCGAAGTCCGGGACGAGCTCCGTCTTCACGAGCTCGGAGTGCAGCTTCGAGACGCCGTTCACCGCGTGCGAGCCGACGATCGCGAGGTGCGCCATCCGCACGTGCTGGGGGTTGCCCTCCTCGATGATCGAGAGGCGACGAAGGCGCTCGATGTTCCCCGGCCAGCGCACCTCGACCTCGGCGAGGAAGTGCGCGTTGATCCGCTCGATGATCTGCAGGTGGCGCGGCGCGACGCGTGCGAGAAGCGGCTTCGGCCAGCGCTCGAGCGCCTCGGGCAGAAGCGTGTGGTTGGTGTAGGCGAAGCAGCGCTGCGCGATCTCGAACGCCTTCTCGAACGGCAGCCCGTGCTCGTCGACGAACAGCCGCACGAGCTCCGCGACGGCGAGCGCGGGGTGCGTGTCGTTGAGCTGGATCGCGACCTTGTCCGAGAAGGTGTCGAAGGTGCGACGCGTCGCGAGGTAGCGGGACAGGATGTCGCGCAGCGCGCAGGCGACGAAGAAGTACTCCTGCAGGAGCCGGAGCTCCTTGCCGGCGCTCGTCGACTCGGGCGGATAGAGCACCTTGGAGACGCGTTCGGACTCGAGCTTCTGCTCGAAGGCGCGGTGGTAGTCGCCCTGATGGAAGATGCCGATGTCGAACTCGTCGGACGCCTGTGCGGAGTAGAGCCGCAGCACGTTCACCGTGCGCCCGCCGAAGCTCACGATCGGCAGGTCGTGAGGCATGCCGACGAGAACCTGCTGATGCGTCCAGCGCGTGCTGCGAAGGCCGTCGCCATCGCCGACCTTCTCGATCTGACCGTACACGGGAATGCGTACCGACTCGTCGCGGCGGAAGATCAGCCACGGCGAGCCCGTCGCCCGCCAGCTGTCCGGATACTCGCGCTGGTGGCCGTTCTCGATCGCCTGGCGGAACAGCCCGTGCTCGTAGTTGATGCCGTAGCCGAAGCCCGGCATGTCGAGGCTCGCCAGCGAGTCGAGGAAGCACGCCGCCAGCCGGCCCAGGCCGCCGTTTCCGAGCGCCGCGTCCGGCTCGAGCTCGCGGAGCGCCTCCAGCTCGACGCCGAGCTCCGCGAGCGTCGCGCCGACCTTCTCGAGCATGCCCAGGTTCAGCAGGTTGTTTCCGAGCGAGCGCCCCATCAGGAACTCGACGGACAGGTAGTACACGCGCTTCGCGTCGGCGGCGCGGTAACGCTCTTCGGTGGCGAGCATGCGCTCGATCAGCTGCTCGCGCGTCGCGAGCGCGACCGCCACGAAGAGATCGCGCGGCGAGGCGTCCTGCCAGCGTTTGCCGAGCGTGTAGCGCAGGCTCCGCTGCACGGAGGCCGCGAAGTCCGGAAGCAGGATCGTCGGGTCGGTGAGTGGGCTCATCGGGCTCCGAAGGCCGCGCGCGTTTCCGGATCGGCGGCAATGTCCTCGAGGGTTCGTTTCATGCGGCGCGACCAGCTCCGATGCTGTTCGACCGGCACGCCGGGCAAGTTCAGTGGCTCCGATTCGCCCGCCAGGTCGTCGAGCCCGATCGCGTACAGGCGCGCCGGCGAGCGGGCGAGGAAGGCGTTCACGGCGCGGCCCAGCGCAGCGTCATCGACGGTCGAGTCGTCGGCGGGCAGGTCCCCCTCGGCGCGCAGGCGCGCGATCAGCGATGTGCGCTCCTCGGCGCGCTCCGCGCGCGCTGCCGCGAGCGCCGCGTCGTCGGCGATTCCGCCGAGCGATCGACGCAGCTCCAGATCGCGGCCCGCCAGGTAGCCGACGAGCGGCGGCAGGTCGTGCGTCGTCGCGAGCACCAGCGCGCGCGCCGGATAGTCGGCGGCCGGCCGGAACCCGGTCGAGTCTCGTTCGAAGCACAGCACCCGGATCGAGAGGATGCCCCAGGACGCGAGCTCGGGCCCGAGCTCGGGCGGCACCGTGCCGAGGTCCTCCCCGACCACGAGCGCGCCCGCGCGCACGCTCTCGAGCGCCAGGATCCCGAGAAGCTCCGCCTCGGCCTGGCGCACGTAGGTGCCGTCGCGGCCGGGGTGTCCCGACGGGATCCAGAACAGGCGCGACAGGCCCATCACGTGGTCGATGCGCAGGGCACCCGCCGAACGGAACGACTCGCGGAGCACCCGACGCAGATAGGCGTAGCCCGTCGCGCGCAGGCGCAGCGGCACGAGCGGCGGCAGGCCCCAATCCTGCCCGTCGGCGGCGTACGCGTCCGGCGGCGCGCCGAGCGACGCGCCCTGCGCGAAGAGACCCGGGTTCGCCCACGCGTCCGCCGAATCCGCCGCGCTGCCGATCGCCAGGTCCTTCATCAGGCCGAGCCGGAGACCGGTCTGGCGGCCCGTCGCTGCGGCGCGCGCGAGCTGCGCGTCGAGCTCGAACTGGAGGAAGGCGCGGAACTCGAGCTCGGAGGCGTGCTCGCGCGCGAAGGCGCGGACCGCGGGCGAGTGCGGGTCCCGGAGCCGCTCGGGCCAGCGCCGCCAGTCCGGCTCGCCAAGCGCGGCCTGGAGCGTCTCGAAGCACGCGAAGTCGGCGAGCGCTTCGCCGGCGTCGGCGCGGAAGCGCGCGAACGCGCGGCCGCGCTCGCTCTCGCTCTCCCCGCGCGCGAAGTCGGCGAAGAGCTCGCGCATCACCGCGAGCTTCGCATCGAGCACCCGTTCGTGCTCCAGGCTGGACGCTTCGCGCATGCGCGCGAGCGGAAGGCCGGCGATCCGTGCGCGCGCGGACGGACTGCGGGCGAGCTCCGGCACGGCTTCCACGTCCAGGTAGAGCGCGCTCTGCCAGATCCGGCTCGACGGGCTGTACGGCGCGATCGCGTCGCCCCGCCCGTAGAGCGCGTGCAGCGGATTCAGCGCGAGGAAGCCAGCTCCGGACGAGCCCGCGAGCTCCGCGAGGCGCGCGAGATCTCCGAAATCCCCGAAGCCGAAGCCGCGCTCACTCCGGACGGTGTAGAGATTCGTCCAGAGTCCCGTCGCGCGCGCATCGCCGAGCGCCTCGCGCGCGAGCCGACAGCTCCGCGGCGCGACGATCAGTGTCTGCTCGGCCGTTTCGGCCGCGGCGACCGCGCCGACCTGCAAGCGAAGCCGGTGCACGCCGAGCGGCGGGCGGACGGGCAGGGGCAGCGCGATGCTCCGCGACCCGTCGCCGGCGGGAAGGCGGAGCGGATGGCGCGCGCAGGTCCCGTCTTCCAGAAGGATTTCGAGCTCCGCGTCGATCGGCCGGAACGACGCGGGCGGTGTCACGCGCAGCCCGGGTCCGCCGCGCGCGTGCTCGCGCCATACGTACACGGGCTCGATCATCCGCGCGCGCGCTTCGGCGTCGAGCGCTGCGAGGCTCGCGGCGGCGTCCCGTTCGCTCGCGCAGGAAACCCCCATCGCGGCGCAGATCGCTTCGCGCGTCGCGTCGCTCGTCCGGCGCTCCACGCCGGTGAGGTCGGTGAAGCCCTCCGAGACGCCGAGCCGCTCCGCGAGCGCCGCGAGCGCCGGTCGCTCCGCGCCGCTCACGTCTGCGGCACCCACACGAGCGCTGCCAGCGGCGGCAGCCGGACGCGGATCGAGAACGCGAAGCCGTGACACGGCACCGGCTCGGGCGTGAGGACGCGCTCCGCCGTCGTACCGCTTCCGCCGAACTCTCGATCGTCGCTCGAGAGCCGCAAGCGGTATCGCGCAGGCGTCGGCACGCCGATGCGGTAGTCGTCGCGCGGAACCGGGGTCATGTTCAGCACGACGAGTGCGTGGCCGTCGCCGTCCTCGCGCAGATACGACACCACCGACTGCGCGCGGTCCGCGCAGTCGACCCAGCGAAATCCCGCCGGATCGTGGTCCCAGCGCCAGAGCGCGGGCTCGGCGTGGTAGATCCGGCCGAGCTCCGCCACGAACCGCATCAGGCCGGCGCGGAGCGGCTCGGCGGCGAGGTGCCAGTCCAGGCTCCGGTCGTGGTTCCACTCGGCCTCGGGCCCGAACTCGGTGCCCATGAAGTCGAGGATCTTGCCCGGCCGCGTCCACTGGTAGGCGAGCAGAAGCCGGAGCGTCGCGAACTTCTGCCAGGCGTCGCCCGGCAGCTTCGCGACGAGCGAACGCTTCTCGTGCACGACCTCGTCGTGCGAGAGCGGGTTCACGAAGCTCTCGTCG
>CAZMKX010000299.1:0-5173 GCA_964566375.1 uncultured Myxococcales bacterium | reverse complement strand
CGCGCAGCCCTACCTACCATCCGCCGACCCCGAAAAGCCGAGGCTTCATGCAGATCTTCCCGGTCCTGTTCCGCGCGCGACTTGGCCCTTTTCCGCGCGCGGTCGCGGGGTTCCTGATCGCGCTGCTCGGCGCCGCGCCGGCCCTGGGCGCCGACGACCACCGCCACGAGGCAGCCCTGCCGCGCTTCGAGGGCACCACCCTGTCGGGCAGCCAGGTCAGCACCGACCTGCTGCGCAAGCGCCGCGGCCTGATCTACGTGTTCGCCTCGACAGACCCCGACGCCGAGCGCGTCGCTCGGCTCGTCGAGGACGTCCAGGGCGAGCTCGCCGCCGCGAACATCGTGCTGCTCGGCATCGACCGCGACCGGAACCCCGACCTGGGCCGCCACTTCATGAAGTCGCGCGGCTTCGAGTTCCCCGCGATCTCGGACCGCGACGGCACGATCGCGCAGAAGCTCCGCGTCCCGCCGGGCAGCTCGGCCCTGCTCGTCGTCGACGCCGAGAGCTACGTGATCGGCGGCATCTCGGGCCTCGACAAGCTGCCGAAGGACAACGACGACGCCACGCTCGACGGGCTGCGCCGGCTGCTGAGCCTGGCGCCGAAGAGCAAGGCCGCGACGCCGACGATGGGCGTGCGGCCGCAGGCGCCGCCGTTCGACGTCGTGGGGCTCGACGGCACCACGCACCTCACGAGCGCGGAGCTCGCCGGCAAGGTCGTCGTGTTCATCTTCTTCCTGCCCACCTGCCCGCACTGTCACGAGGTGCTGAAGTACCTGGACGGCCTGCAGAAGCAGCTCGCGAATCCCGAGCTCGCGATCGTGCCGGTCAGCGTGTCGGACAAGAAGTACGTGGTCGAGGGCATGGTGAAGGACCTCGGCATCTCGCTCGTGCCGTACCTCGATCCGACGAAGAAGGCGCAGAACGACTACGCGTTCCAGCACGGCGTGCCGGAGGTCTTCGTGATCGACCGGCAGGGCCGCGTGGCGCTGCGCACCGAGGGCTCGTCGCCGCGCCTGCACGCGCTGATGACGCTCGCGATCCGCCAGGCGCTCGGCGTGCCGAACCCGATCCTGCTCGAGAAGAGCGCGTACAGCGGCGAGGAGTTCTGCGCGGTCTGCCACGAGCAGCCGCACGCGACCTGGTCGCTGACGAAGCACGCCTACGCCTTCGACACGCTGGTCGAGCACGGCGAGGACCGCAATCCCGAGTGCCTGCCCTGTCACACCGTCGGCTGGGGACAGACGGGCGGCTTCGACCCGAAGGTGCGCCAGGAGCACCTGCGCGGCGTGCAGTGCGAGAACTGCCACGGGCGCGGCGGGCCGCACCAGTCGCCCGAGTTCCAGAAGGCGGGTTACGAGCCGGTCTGCGCCACCTGCCACACGCCCGAGCACTCGCTGCGCTTCAACTTCGCCGAGCGCCTGCCGCTCGTCTCGCACGCGGCGAACGCGCAGCTCTCGACGCTCTCGCTCGAGGATCGCCAGAAGCTGCTCGAGAAGCGCGACAAGCGCGAGCGCCAGCTCTTCGAGAAGGGCGAGTACGTCGGCAGCGCCGCGTGTCAGAGCTGCCACGTGAAGGAGCACGAGCTCTGGTCGAAGTCGGACCACGCGCACGCCTTCGCGACGCTCGCGAAGAGCGGCGAGCAGAAGAAGCCCGACTGCCAGCGCTGCCACACGACGGGCTTCGGCGAGCCGACGGGCTTCCCGGCCGGCGAGAAGAAGCTCGAGAACGTCGGCTGCGAGAGCTGCCACGGACCGGGCAAGGCGCACGTCGACAGCGGCGGCACCGGGCCCAACACGATCCTGCGACTGACCGAGAAGTGCGACGACTGCGTGATCCTGCAGATCTGCGGCTCGTGCCACGACGACGCGAACGATCCGGGCTTCGAGTTCGAGCTCGAGGGCAAGCTCGCGCAGACGAAGCACGGCTTCCGCGAGAAGAAGGTGGCGCCGAAGTGACGCAGGCCGACGAGCGCGCGCGCACGCTGCGGCGGATTCGCGAGTCGCTCGTGGAGCTCGGGGCCGAGGGCGTCGACTTCGTGCCGCGCGCGGCGCCCGGGGTCGCGGCCGCTGTCGCGATCGCCGCGCCGCCCGTCGCCGCCCCCGCGCCGCCCATCCTCGAGAAGCCGGCGTTCCGCCCGCGCGTCGCGCCGCTCGCGCCGACGACACTCTCCGGTGACGGCGCGGCCGAGAAAGCCGCGCGGCTCGCCGCCGTCCGCGACGAGCTCGGCGACTGCCGCCGCTGCGGCCTGTGCGAGAAACGCCAGCAGATCGTCTTCGGCGAGGGCGCGCCCGACGCGCGCGTGGTGTTCGTCGGCGAGGGCCCGGGCGAGGAAGAGGACAAGAGCGGCCGGCCGTTCGTCGGCCGCGCGGGCGAGCTCCTGACCAAGATGATCGAGGCCGTCGGCTGGCGGCGCGAGGACGTCTTCATCTGCAACATCGTGAAGTGTCGCCCGCCGGGAAATCGCGACCCGCTTCCGGACGAGGTCTCGACCTGCCAGCCATTCCTCGAACAGCAGATCCGCGCGATCGCGCCGCAGGTGATCGTGACGCTCGGCAAGCCCGCGATCTCGGCGCTGCTCGGGCGCACGGTCGCGATCACGAAGCTGCGCGGCCAGTGGCAGGAGTACCTGAGCGTACCCGTGATGCCGACCTACCATCCCGCGTACGTGCTGCGGAACTACACCGCCGAGACGCGAAGGGCGGTCTGGGAAGATCTGAAGGCGGCGCGCGAGCGCATCGAAGGAAGCCGTGCGTCGTAGCCCTCTCGCGCTCGCGGTCGCCGCGCTCCTGCTTCTCGTCAGCGCGGCGGCCGGCGCCGACGAGCTGCGCGTCGGCTTCGGCAGCGCGCCGCTGCCGGCGAAGGTCGGCGGCGCGATGGGCGGCTTTGCGGGAATCACCACGCGGCGCGCCGAGGGCACGCTCGACGCGCCTCAAGCGCGCGCGATCGTGCTCGAGCAGGGAGAGCTGCGCGTCGCGATCGTCTCGCTCGACATCGTGATCCCGCGCCCGAACCTGCGCGACGCGCTGCTCGAGGAGGTCGGCCCGCTCGGCTTCGACCTGCTCGCGGTCGTCGCGACGCACTCGCACTCCGGCCCGGGCGGCTACATCCCGGGCTGGCTCGCCGAGTTCGTGACGTCGGGCGAGTACGATCCGAAGCAGCCGACGCGGCTGGCGCGCGCCGCGGCGCGTGCGCTCGAGCGCGCGGTCACGGACCTTGCGCCGGCGCGGCTCTCGAGCGGGAATTCGCCGCTCGCGCTGGCGCGAAATCGCCGCTTCGAGGACAGCGCGGACGAGAACGAGCTGGCCGTTCTGCGCGCCGATTTCGCCGACGGACGCCAGCCGGTCGTGCTCTTCGCCTACGGCGCGCACGCGAGCCTGATCACCTCCGGCAATCGCCTCTACTCCGGCGACTGGCCCGGCGCGGCGTGCGCGAGGCTCGGCGAGGACGGCTACCGCGCGATCTACGTTCCCGGTCCGCTCGGCGACCAGGAGCCCGACGTCGACTTCGGCTTCTTCCCCTCGATCGAGTACGAACGCGAGATCAGCGGGGAGTACGGTCGCTCGATCGCGAAGGCCGTGAAGGCGACCGCCGACGCGCTCACCCCGGAGGCCGACGCACGGCTCTCCGCACTCGAGCGCTGGGTCGAGCCGCCGCCCGTCCAGGTCCGGCGCTTCTGCGCGCTGTGGTGGTCGAAGCCGTTCGTGTCGGGCTCGATCGACGGATTCCTGTCGCGGCGCGTACCGTTCCAGGTCGTGCGCGCGGGCAACGCCGAGATCCTGCTCCTGCCCGCCGAGCCGGGCGCCGCGGTCGGCGAGGCGCTTCGCGCGGAGATCCCGAAGCCGCGCACGCGCTTCGTCGTCGCGCACGTGAACGACTGGCTCGGCTACGTCGTCGACCGGCGCAGCTACGAGCGCGGCAGCTACGAGGCGTGCTTCACGTTCTACGGGCCGGACACGGCGGGCTGGCTGGCCGAGCAGTCGAAGGTCGCGATCGATCTGCTCGACGCGCGCGACGCCGGACCGGCGGAGGGCGAATGAGCGCGACCGCGCGCTGCGGCATCGTGCTGCATCCGGCGGGTCACACGCTCTCGCCCGTGATCCACGCCGCCGCGTACCGCGCGCTCGGGCTCGACGCGACCTTCAGCGTCCACGACGTGATTCCCGAACGGCTCGAGGCGACGCTTGGCGAGCTGCGCGCGGCCGGCCTGACACAGCTCTGCGTCTCGCTCCCGCACAAGCAGGCCGTGATGCGGCTCGCCGGCCGCGTCACGGACGCGGCGCGCGCGATCGGCGCGGCGAACACGCTGACGGCGCGCGACGGCGAGCTCGAGGCCGACAACACCGACTGGATCGGCGTCACGCGCACGCTGGAGCCGCTCGGCCCCTGGGCCGGAAAGCGCGCCACGGTGCTCGGCGGCGGCGGCGCGGCGCGCGCCGTCGTCTACGCGCTCCGTACGCTCGGCCTCGACGTCGCGGTCGTGAACCGCACGCGCGCGCGCGCGGCCGAGCTCGTCGCCGAGCTCGGCGGGCGCGTCGGCACGCTCGACGAGCCGTGGGACCTGCTCGTGAACGCGACCTCGGTCGGAATGTCGCCGGACGTCGGAGGCACGCCCGCGCCCGCGGACACGCTCCGACCCGGCGCGACCGTCTTCGACACCGTCTACCGCCCGCTCGAGACGCGCCTGCTCCGCGAGGCGCGCGCACGCGGCTGCCGCGTGCAGGACGGCCTCGACATGCTCGTACACCAGGCGGTGGAGCAGATTTGGATCTGGAGCGGAAAACGCCCCGACCCCGCGCTGCTTCGCCGCGCCGCGCTGGAGGAGCTGGAAAAGCGATGACCGAGACGAATCTCGAATGGGACGGCCCGATGTATCGCCTGGCCGTCGCGCAGCTGGACCAGACCGCGAAGCGGATGGGCCTCGACGACAACATCTGGGAGCGGCTGCGCACGCCGCAGCGCTCGCTGATCGTCTCGTTCCCGTTCCGGCGCGACGACTACGAGACCGTCGACACGGTCGTGGGCTATCGCGTGCAGCACCTGCTGACGATGGGCCCGACGAAGGGCGGCGTGCGCTACGACATGGACGTGCACCTCGGCGAGGTGGCGGCGCTCGCGATCTGGATGTCGTGGAAGTGCGCGCTGATCGGCCTGCCGTTCGGCGGCGCGAAGGGCG
>CAZMKX010000298.1:0-5175 GCA_964566375.1 uncultured Myxococcales bacterium | reverse complement strand
CACCGCCAGGACACCTCCGACGAGTGCGCCGCCACGCTGCGGGCGCTCTTCGAGCTCGCGGGCGTGGAACGCAATTCGGTGTCGGACGCGATCATCTCCTGCGTCGTCCCGCCGCTCCAGCCGATCTTCGAGCGCACCTGCGAGAAGCTGCTCCGGCGCACGCCGCTGGTGGTGGGGCCGGGAATCCGGACCGGAATCCCGATTCGCGTCGACAACCCGCGCGAGGTCGGCGCCGACCGGATCGTGAACGCCGTCGCGACCGTCGAGCTGCTCGGCACGCCCGCGATCGCGATCGACTTCGGCACCGCCACCAGCTTCGACTGCATCTCGCGCGACGGCGAGTTCGTCGGCGGCGCGATCTACCCGGGCGTCTTCGTCTCGCTCGAGGCGCTCGTGAACCGGGCGTCGAAGCTGTCGTCGGTCGAGATCGTGCGTCCGCCGAGCGTGATCGGCCGGAACACCGTGCACAATCTTCAGTCGGGCATGGTCTTCGGCTATGCCGGCATGGTCGACACGATGGTGCGTCGCATGCGCAAGGAGCTGGGCGAGGACGCCCGCGTCGTGGCGACGGGCGGCCTCGCGGGCCTGATCTCGAGCGAGACCGAGACGATCGAACGCGTGGAGCCCTTCCTGACCCTGGAAGGGCTTCGCCTCATCTACACGCGCAATCGCGATCCCGGTGGTGGGAGTCGCGGTGACTGAGAGCCGGATCAGACACCTCTGAGGGAGAGGCCATGAGCAGCACCGAAACGAGCCGCAGCATCAACTTCGCTCTGATCGGACACGGTGGCGACGGCAAGACGACGCTCGCCGATTCCCTGCTCCTGGCCGCTGGCGTCATCAACCGGCTCGGCCGTGTCGACGACGGCACCTCGTTCATGAACTGGCTGCCCGAGGAGAAGCACCGGCGGGCCAGCATCTCGACGTCGGTCTGCTCGTTCCGCTGGGACGAGGCCGAGTTCACCGTGCTCGACGCGCCCGGCGACGCGAACTTCGCGGGCGAGATGCGCGGCGCGATCGCCGCGGCCGACAACGCGGTGCTGGTCCTCTCGGCACATGACGGCGTGCGCGTCGGCACGGAGCGCGCGTACCGCTACGCGCGCGAGCACGGCCTCGGGCTCGCGGCGGTGGCGAACAAGATGGACCACGAGCGCGCCGACTACGACGCCTGCGCCGCGCAGCTCGAGCAGGAGCTCGACGTGCGCGTGGTGAAGCTTCACCTCCCGCTCGGGAGCGGCGAGAGCTTTCGCGGCTTCGTCAACCTCCTCACCGGCAAGGCGCATCACCTGGACGCGAGCGGAAAGCTCGTGATGGACGAGCCGCCCGCGGAGCTGGCGGACGAGATCGCGGCGGCGCGACTCGCGATGATCGAGGCCGTCGCCGAGGCCGACGACGCCCTGCTCGAGAAGTACCTCGACCAGGGCTCGATCTCCGAGGACGAGATCTTCACCACCCTGCGCCACGGCGTGGGCACCGACACGCTGCTCCCGCTGCTCTGCGCCGCCAGCGCGCGCAACATCGGCGGCATGGCGCTCCTGATCGCCGCCGATCGCATCTTCCCGACCGCCGCCGAGGCCACGAAGCGGAAGGGCCGGCACGGCGAGAGCGAGATCGAGCTGTCCGCCGATCCCGCGGCGCCGGTCGCGGCGCTGGTCTGGAAGTCGGTCGCCGACCGCTACGCAGGGATGCTCTCGATCCTGCGCGTCTTCTCCGGAACCCTGCGCAAGGACATGACGCTGCTGAACCCGCGCACGGGCGCGCGCGAGCGCGTCGGCAAGATCCTGCGCCTGCACGGCGAGCAGACCGAAGAGGTGGGCGAGGTCCTGCCGGGGCAGATCGCGGCCATTCCGAAGCTCAAGGGGACGCACACCGGCGACACCCTCTGCGACGAGCGTCACGCGCTCCGGATCGAGTCCGATCCGCCCCCGCGCGGGATCATCTCGTTCGCGGTCGAGGCGGAGAACAAGGGCGAGGAGGACAAGGTCTTCGACGCCCTACACCGGCTGGTGGAAGAGGATCACAGCCTCGCGTTGCGGCGCGACGAGCGCACGGGCGAGTTCCTGCTCACGGGGCTCGGGCAGCTTCACATCGAGGTCGCGCTCGAGAAGATCGCGCGGCTCTTCCACGTGAAGGTGAAGCTGAAGCCGCCCAAGGTGCCGTATCTCGAGACGATCAAGGGCCGCGCCGAGAACGTCGAGGGCAAGCTCAAGAAGCAGTCCGGCGGGCGCGGACAGTTCGGCGTCTGCAACCTGACGGTCGAGCCCGGCGAGCGCGGCTCGGGGGTGGTCTTCCTGGACGAGATTGTCGGCGGCGCGATCCCGCGCCAGTTCATCCCCGCCGTCGAGAAGGGCGTGCGCGAGACGGCGGACCGCGGGGTGATCGCGGGCTTCCACCTGACCGACATCCGCGTCGCCGTGATCGACGGGAAGTACCACACGGTCGACAGCTCCGAGCAGGCGTTCAAGATCGCGGGCAGCATGGCGCTGCGCGCGGCCGTGCAGCAGGCCAAGCCGATCCTGCTCGAGCCGATCATGACGCTCAACGTCGTCGTTCCGGACACCTACGTCGGCGAGGTCATGGGCAACTTGAACAGTCGACGCGGCCGCGTGTCGGGCGTCGAAGCGCGCGGACACGCCGAGATCGTCAAGGCGCACGTCCCGATGGCCGAAGTCCTTACGTACGCATCCGATCTGACGAGCATGACGGGTGGCCAGGGCAGCTTCGACATGGAGTTCTCCCACTACGAGGAAGCTCCCGCGTCGGTTCAGGACCGGATCGTCGCCGAGGCTTCGAAGCACCGACAAGCCGACGACTAGATTCTGCGGGGGCGCCGCCTCCCCGCATCTGGAGGGAGCGTGAGCGCAGAGCTGATCGGGATCCTCGCGAGTCTGGGCCCGGCCCGGCGCTTCGCGGACCCCGCATCCCCGCTCGACGCGCGCATGATGGCCGCGAGCGGCGCGCTGCCTCTGCCGCCGCCGCAACTCGTCTCGGTGCTGGTCGCGCTGACCTTCGATCCGGATTCCGGCGTCGTGGACAAGGCGCTCGCCTCGCTTCGCGCCCTGCCGGACCGCGTGATCGAGCCTGCCCTTGCCGAGCGCCTGCATCCGGACGTGCTCGGCGCGTGCGCGGAGCTCTACAAGGACAGCTGCCCGCGGCTCGAGAGGATCGCGCTCAACCCCGCCGCCAGCGACGAGACCTGCACCTTCCTGGCCGGACTGCCGCACACGCGCGTGGTCGAGATCCTCGCGCAGAACCAGGTGCGCCTGCTGCGCTGCTCCCCGCTGGTGGAGGCCCTCGGCGATAACCCGCTGACGGGAATGGCCACGATCGACCGCATCCTGCACTTCCTGGGCGTCGAGCGCGGCGAGATGGAAGAGCCGCCGCCCGAGTCGAGCGGCGAGCCGGTGCCCGCACCGCCGCCGCCCGAGCCGACGGAAAGCGACGCGAAGCCCGTCGATCTCGACGACGCGAGCGAGATCCCGCAGGACCTGATCGAGGAGGCCGACGCGGATCTCGCGGACGACGAGAAGGCCGAGCGCAGCCAGAACATCCAGGCGCGCGTGGGCAAGATGACGATCATCGAGCGCGTCAAGCTGGCGCGCCTGGGCAACGTCGACGCACGCGCCGTACTGATCCGCGATCGCAACAAGCTGGTGGCGGCCGCCGCGATCCGGAACCCCAAGATCACCGAGAACGAGATCGAGACCTTCGCGCGCGCGCGGAATCTGTGCGACGAGGTCATGCGCATCATCGCCAACAACCGCCAGTGGACGCGCGCTTACCCGATCAAGATCGGCCTCGCGATGAACCCGAAGTGTCCTCCGCAGGCGGCCGTCAAGTTCCTGAATTACCTCACCGATCGAGACTTGGGAGCGATCATGCGCAGCCGCGATGTGCCCGGCGTGATCTCCCAGCAGGCCCGACGCATCCTGGCCCGGAAGGGAAAAACGTAGATGGGAACCGCCGACCGCGCCGCGCGCGAGATCCACGGCAAGATCGTCTACTTCGGCGCGACCGGCGCGGGAAAGACGTCGAACCTGACCTTCATCCAGCGCAAGCTCAAGCGCGAGCACCGGGGCGAGCTGAAGCGGCTCTCGACACGCGATGGTGTCGCCGTCTACGAGACGCTGCCCGTGCAGCTCGGCGCCGTGCGCGGCTACAAGACCTCGATCCTGATCTCGAGTGTCCCCGGCGCGAGCGCCGCCGCGGCGCTGCGCCGTCAGCTCCTCGACAAGGTCGACGGGATCGTCTTCGTCGCGGACCTCCGTCCCGATCGCCACGACGCCACGGTGGCCGCGCTCGCGGAGCTGCGCGAGCACCTGTCCGCGCTCGGGCGCAAGCTCGAGGAGATCCCCCTCGTCCTCCAGTACAACTTCCGCGACCGCGCCGACGAGAACGCCGTCGAACGCCTGCACCGGCGCCTGGGCCTGCAGGCCGTGAGCTGCTTCGAGGCGCGCGCCGACGAAGGCACGGGCGTGCTGCAGACGCTCACGACGCTCTCGAAGCTCGTGCTGATGGAGCTGCGCAAGACGGTCGACGACGCCACGCCGCAGCCGCAACCGGCGCCGGGCGCTCGCGTCGTGGAGGAGGTCGAGCCGCTCGGCGGGCCGCCGACGGGCGAGGTCACCGCGAGCTTCGACGACGATCTCGGCGCGCGCGTGTCGACGCCCCGGCCGCTCGAGAAGGGCTTCGCGATCGAAAGCGCCGGCCCCGTCGACGGCGGCGGCCGCGAGATCCGCATTCCCGTGCGGTTGATCGACGAGGCGACAGGCCGCCGCGTGGAGATCGCCGTCCGCATCGCGATCGACGCGTCGTAGGCCGGGAGGCGCGCCGTGCGCAAGCGCCTGGCCATCATCGGTCACTCGGACGAGGGGCTCGCCCTCATCCCGCTGCTCGAGGCGAACCCCGACGTAGAGCTCTGCGGAATCCTCTCCGACGATCCGGAGACCGCGCGCCGCGCTCTCGCGCGCATCGACCCGAAGTACGCGATGCGCTCGTATCAGCTGCTCGTCTCGGACGGCCCCGCCCTCCTGCGCACGCCGGGGCTGGTGGCGCTGATCGACGCCGAGGCATCGCCGAGCCTTCGCGGGGTGCTCGACGTCGCACCCGAGCGCGGCATACAGGTCACCACGCCGCTGATCGCGAAGCTCCTCTACGCGTTCGGGCCCGTCGACG
>CAZMKX010000297.1:0-5190 GCA_964566375.1 uncultured Myxococcales bacterium | reverse complement strand
CGACCGAGGCTACGAGCCCGTAGGGCTGCTGCGGGATCTGGGGGGAGAGGGGTAGACGGCTCGCCCCGAATCGCCCTCTGGCATCCACTGAGTAAAACTACTCAGTACGATGAGTAAATTCCCCGGAGACCTGTTTTCGCGAGCGAAACCGAGGAGTTCCGCACCGCGGACTCGCATCGAGCTGCGGTCCTTCGCGGGCATGTTCGCGGCTCTGCTCGTGACCGCCTGCACGACTGTCGACGTCAGCCCCGTCCCGGCTGCGGGCTACCCGATGACGGAGATCTGCATCGAGCGGAATCCCGCGGTGGTGATCGAGGACTTCCTGCCGGTGGTCGAGCAGGCGGTCGCGCGCCATGGGATCGCGGCGCGCGTACTCGACGCGCCTCTGCCGGCGGACTGCGCCTACACACTTTGGTATACGGCGCGGCGGCGCTGGGACATCTGGCCGCGGCTCGGCTACGCAGAGCTGCGCGTGCGCTTCCACGGCGAGACGATCGGCACCGCGAGCTATCTGTCGGAGCCGAGTCTGTCGCCGTTCAAGTGGCGGAGCACCGAGACGATGATCGCGCCCGTGGTGGACGCGCTGTTCGCGCAGTTCGCGGAGCCGTCACGGTAGCGGCCAGGCGGGCACGGCGGTCGGACCGTTCGCGACCGGCGTCGCGCGCGTGCGGAAGAGGACGTCGACGAAGTAGTTCGAGGCGTTGAAGGTCTGGTTCGGAAAGGCGCGCGCGCCGTAGCGGTACACGCCGTTCCCCGTCGCGGACCCTTCGGCTCCGTCGACGCCGCGCAGCGGCGGCGTCCACGCGCCGAAGTAGCCTTGCTGGACGGCGTAGCCCGTGTTCGCGTGGTAAGACGCGACGTAGATCGTACCGGCGGTGACCGCGACGGGAGTCGCGAACCTCACCTCCTGCCAGCCGCAGCTCGATTCCCCGGTGAAGGTCGCCGTGGCCAGCTCGACGCCCGAGTCGTTCCAGAGCGTTCCGCTGTGCGCGCCGGTGCTGGACGGATGCTTGTAGAAGCGGATGCCGTCGACATAGCCGTCGACCTCGGACGTGAAGCGCATGCCGAGCTCGACCGGTCCGTCGGGCGTGAACGGACGCGACGGCACGGTCGCCTCGGTCCACAGGCGGCTCTCGCCCGGCGCGCCGGGGTTGAACTCGACGTCGACCCAGTAGTTGTTCGCGCCGAACGTGAGCTCGGGGAACGCCGTCTTGCCGTACCGGTACAGGCTTCGCTCCGCGACGAGCGGCGGGTCGGCGACGGGCGCGGCGAAGTAGCCCGCCGTCAGCCCGTAGCGCGCGCGTGTGTGGTACGAGGCGACGTACGTCGCGCCGGCCAGGATCGGCACGGGCGTGGCCAGGGGCACGCGCTGCCAGCCGGTTCCGCCGCCGGCGGGCGCCTGGCCGCTCTCGAGGATCAGACCCTTCGCGCCGCCGGGGATGTCGTCGTTCGGTGTCAGCGGGTGCGTGGCTCCCAGATCGCGCCACAGGTTCACGATCTGCGGGAGCGAGTCGTCGGCGCGATAGACGTGGATCGCGGTGACGACGCCGTCGACGCTCGAGCGGAACTGCAACCCGAGCTCGACGCCGTAGGGGTCCGCCTGCGCCGAGCCGTCGAAGTGGTTGGTCTCCGCGGGCGTCGGCTCGGTGTGGAAGATGCGGCGCGGCGCGGTGCCGCTCGGCACGAAGTCGACGTCGACGAAGTAGTTGCTGTTCTGGAAGACGTTGCTCGGGAACAGCGCCGAGGCGCCGTAGCGATACACGCCGCCGCCCGCGAGCGCCGTGAGCGGCTGGCGGTACCAGGCGGTGTCGAGCCCGTGCGTCGTGACGGCGAATCCGTTCGACGCGTGATACGACGCGGTGTAGGTCGCGTTCGCCGCGATCGGAACCGGCGTCGTGAACGTCACCGCGTGCCAGCCCGTGAAGGGCGCGGTCGGGAGCTCGGCGGCGCTCCCCAGCAGCACCCCGTTCGCGGACCAGAGCGACACCGGGCGCGGACCGTTCGCCAGTGCGTCGGCCCAGAAGCGGATCGCCCGAACCTCGCCGTCGACGTCGCTGCGGAAGCGCAACCCCAGCTCGACGGAGCTGTCGGGATTGAACACCACCGCGGGCGCGGCCGTGAGCGGCCAGACCGAGCACAGCCCGGCGCAGCCGACGCTGACCGCCGCGGTGTCGGGCGTGCTCTCCAGGTTCCCGCTGTCGTCGACCGCGCGACTCGAAAGTGTGTAGGCGCCCGCGACCGACGGTCGCCACGTGTAGTGCCACGATTCGCGGCCCTCGGCCCGATTCCAGGTCGCGCCTCCGTCGAGCGAGAGCTCGACGCCCGCCACGTTCCCGCCCTCGTCGCTCGCCGTGCCACGGATCTCGACCGCCGAGCCGAGGCGCAGGCTCGCGCCGATCGCGGGCGTCGTGATGCTCGTGGCGGGCGCCGTCGCGTCGGTCGACGTCGCGGCGGAGCAGAAGTCGAAGGGTGTCGCGGCCTGCGCGCCCATGTCGGCGAGCAGGTTCGCCGTCGCCTGCATCAGCGACGCGTCCTCGTAGCCCCCGTAGGTCCCCGGCAGGTGCGTGCGGCCCAGGCCGTGCGACCACTGCACCGACCCGGCGTTGAAGACGAGCGCCCCGCTCGGCGCGCGATAGGTGCTCACGTGGTGCGTCGCCTGCGCGATCGGGGACGCGAAAAGCCCGCCCGCCGCGAACGAGGCCGCGCCGTACAGCACCGGCGCATGGGCGATGTTCGTGCTCGACACCCGGAACAGCCCCGCCGGGCGGTGACCGTTGTCGAGGTCGTGATCCCACTCGAAGCCCACCGTGTTCGGCGCCATCTCCGTCACGTCGCAGGTGGCGGCCGACGCGGCCGCCGTGCCGCGCCACAAGCGCAGGTCGCCGTCGGCCGCGGGCACCTCGAGCGCGGCCTGGCTCAGCCCGTTCGTGCCGAAGATCAGCCCCGTCGTCGAGTTCTCGGGCTCCGCCGGATCGCCGGGCTTCTGGAAGCGCACGTCGCGCCAGGTCGAGGTCAGCGCGAGCGGGTCGTCGGCGGGCGACGTCGACGAGATCTGCCCGGACTTGTACGAGACCATCGTGCGGAAGCCGTTCTCCCAGCGCGTCTTCCAGTACATCAAGTTGCCCGACAGGAAGATCAGGTGCGTGCCCGCGTCGCGCGCGGCGTTCACGGCGTCGCGCATCTCGCGCGACCAGTACTCGTCGTGACCCGACGAGATCCACACGCGGTGCTCGGCGATCTCGGCGCCACGGCGCGCGGCGTCGACGCCGGCGAAGTACGACACGTCGTAGCCGTTGCGCTCCAGGTAGCGGAGCAGGTGCAGGTGCGCGCCCCAGAACGAGATCAGGTACGGATCGACGCGCAGGTTCGGCCGGTCGTAGCTGACGCGCACGGCGCCGTTGTACAGGTTCGTGTTGTTCGGGTAGTCGAAGATGCCGGTCAGGGGATAGGGGTTGTAGGCGGCGTCGGTCGGATCGGCCGTCTGGAACAAGATGTCCGAGCCGCCCGTGTCGTCGCGAATCACGAACACGATCTGGCTGCCGCGCGCAGCGCCCACGGGGCTCGGCAGGAGCTTCGCGACATACACGCCCGAGACCTGCTGCGCGGGAATCGTCCACGTGTCGGTGACCGACCAGTTGGCGCAGCTCGCGGGGTTCGCGAGCGACTGACACGCCGGCTGACTCACCGGGTCGTTCTGCACGAGCGTCGTGATCCGCCGCGCGCCCTTGCCGCCGTACCAGCCGAAGCGGTAGATCGCGATCGTGTAGGCGTCGGGCAGAAGTGGCGCGTGCACCTTGAACTGCACGGTCTCGCCCGGCGCGTAGCTCTGGTCGGTCGTGAAGCCGGCCAGGCTCGCGTCGCCGACGCCGCCGGCCACGTCCCACTCGCTCGCCGGCGCGCCTTCCTCGAGGTTCTCGCGCGCAATCGCGTTCATCGGACAGAGCGCGCCGTCGGCTCCGCACGGCGCGGCGCTGCAGATCGAAGCGGTGCAGGCCTGAGGCAGCGCGCGCGCCGTCGACGTCAGGGCCACGCGCAGCTCGAGCAGGGCAGTCGCGTCGCACGCGGCGCCGGGCCGCGCGACCGGGCACTTCGCAAGGCTGATGCCGCCGGTCGGGGCCCCGGCCAGCTGTCGCTTCAGCACCGCCGCGTCGACGATGTCGGTCCCCCCGCTGTCGCGCACGTCGCCGCACTGGCAGGCGTCTCCGACACCATCGGGTGTCGTGGTGCCGAGGCCGCCGGTGTCGGTCTGAAGCACGTTCCCCGCGAAGCGGCAGTTGTCGCAGACGTCGCCGATCCCGTCCGCGTCGCGGTCCTCCTGCGTGCGGTTCCAGACCGCGGGGCAGTTGTCGCTCGCGTCGACCCGACCGTCCGCGTCGGCGTCCTGCGCGGCGGCGAGCCCCGGAACCATCAGCCACGCCAGCACGATCCAGAGCAGCGTTCGGGACATCGGCAACTCCTATCGACCCCGCCAGAGACCCCGCCAGATTGAACGAAACCGCCCGCCGAAGGAAGCCTCCGCGCTCCCGGTGCTGCAGCGCGGCGCAGGCGTGGGGTAGGCTTCCGCCGCCCGCACGGGCGAATGGAGGCACTGCGGACGATGGACATCCGACTGGACGGCAAGGTCGCGCTCGTGACCGGCGGGTCGCGCGGGATCGGGAAGGGCATCGCGCGCGCGTTCGCCGAGGCGGGCGCGCAGGTGATGATCACGTCGCGCAAGGCCGAGACCTGCGAAGAGGCCGCGAAGGAGATCGGCGCGAACGCGCACTGGGAGGCCGGCAACATCGGCCGGCTCGAGGACGCCGAGCGGGTGATCGGCGCGACGCTCGCCCGCCTCGGCCGGCTCGACATCCTGGTGAACAACGCGGCGACCAATCCCTACGCGGGCCCGACGATCGACGTCGACCTACCGCGCTGGGAGAAGACGCTGCAGGTGAACCTGACCGCGCCGCTCTTCTGGACGCAGCTCGCCTGGCAGCGCTTCATGCGCGAGCACGGCGGCGCGGTGGTGAACATCTCGAGCGTCGGCGGCCTGTCGACGAATCCGATCCTGGGCGTCTACGACGTCAGCAAGGCCGCGCTGATCCAGCTCACCAAGCAGCTCGCCGCCGAGCTCGGCCCGAAGGTGCGCGTGAACGCGATCGCGCCGGGCCTGATCCGCACCGACTTCGCGCGCGTGCTCTGGGAGAAGGG
>CAZMKX010000296.1:0-5212 GCA_964566375.1 uncultured Myxococcales bacterium | reverse complement strand
CGCTGGAGTTCGAGCTCTCGGAAGGCGGCTGAGCGTGGACCGGCGCACCGCGCAGCTCTACGCGCGACACGCGCGGCGCTGGATCGGGCAGCGTGCGGTGAAGCCCGCGGACCGGCGCCGGATCGCGGCGTTCGCGCGCACGCTCGGCGAGGGCGCGCGCGTGGCAGACCTCGGCTGCGGCCCCGGCTGGCACGCCGCGCTCCTGCGGCGCGGGGGGCTCGCGGTGGTCGGGCTCGACCTCACGCGCGCGATGCTCGACGTGGCCCGGAGTCGCGCGCGCGGCGTTCCGCTCGTGCGCGCCGACCTCGTGCGGCTGCCGTTCGCGCGCGAGTCACTCGACGGCGCGTGGGCGCGAAACAGCTACTTCCACGTTCCGACCGCCGAGCTCTCGCTCGCGCTCGCGGAGCTGCACCGCGTTCTCCGGCCCGGCGCGCGCATCGCCGTGACGCTCGTCGACCGCGCGGCATTCTCCGGCGGCCGCGCCCGCGCGCGCGACGCGGGCCCCGTCGCGCAGCGGCAGCGCGATCCGATCTTCGGCGGCCGGCTCTTCGTCGCCGACGACGCGGACGGCTGGCGGACGCTCTTCGGCAGCGCGGGCTTCCGCGACGTCCGGATCGCCCCCACCGGCGACGCGTTCGCCTTCGCGCTCGACGCGCGCCGCGCGCACACCCTGCCCGACTACGTCCGCCCCGGATTGCGCGCGCTCTTCTGCGGCCTGAACCCGTCGCTCGTCGCCGCCGATTCGGGCGTGCCGTTCGCGGGCGCGAGCAACCGCTTCTGGCCCGCGGCGGTGCGAAGCGGCCTGGTCGCGCGCGAGCGCGACGTGCGCGGCGCGCTCGCGCGCGGCGTCGGCTTCACCGATTTCGTGAAGCGCGCGACGGCGGCGTCGAGCGCGCTCTCGACCGCCGAGTACGCGCGAGGCGCCGAGCGTCTGACGCAGCTCGTCCGTCGAGTGGCCCCGCGCATGGTCGTATTCGTCGGTCTCGAGGGCTACCGCCGCGCGGTCGACCCACGCGCGCAGCCCGGAGCGATCCGCGACGGATTCGCCGGCCGCCCCGCATACCTCATGCCGTCGACCTCGGGACGCAACGCCTCGAGCTCGCTCCCCGCGCTCGCCGCACACCTCCGCCGCGCCGTGCGGCTGACGCGCGCGCGCACATCCGGCTGAATCGCGACCTCCCGGAAGCGCGCGGCAGGCTGGTGCTGCCCTTGGCCCTCGCTCCCGCTCGCCCATTCGCGCGCTCCTCGCCACGCGTTTGGAGTGTGAGCGCGCGCTGCCCAGAGCAGGTCACCCGCGACAGCAATTTCGCGACGCGGACCAACGAGGCGTGGAACCTCGGACGAGATTCTCTACCCGCCCCCGGGCGGTCGCAGCTCCGCCTCGATCGCTTCGAGCTCCTTCCGCATCCCGGCGAGGCGCCGCGCTAGATGCTCGCGCTCCGAACCGGCGGCCGGCTCCTGCTCCCGCTTGGCCGTCTCGAGGTTGTTGATCACGATCGCGATGAACAGGTTGATGACGACGAACACCGCCAGCACCACGAAGCTCACGTAGTAGATCCATGCCCAGGACGTGGCGGAGAGCGAGGCGTTCATGAGCTCGACCCAACCCTCGAGGGTGAGGATCTCGAAGAGGGTGAGCCCGGCGCGAGCGAGCGTCCCCCAGTTGTCGGGATCGACTCCGCCGAAGAGGCTCACCCCCACGACCGCGTACACGTAGAGGATGAGCCCGAGGAGCAGGATGACGTTGCCGAGCGAGGGGATCGACCGCAGCATCGTGGCGACGATGAGACGCAGCTCGGGCAGCGCGGAGATGACCCGCAGCGCGCGCAGCACCCGCGCGAGGCGGGCCACCGTGGCGAAGGGCCCCGCCGCGGGGAGGAGCGAGAGGGCGACGATCGTGAAGTCGAAGACGTTCCAGCCGTCGAGGAAGAAACGGTGGATGCGGGGCGCGTGGGCGAGCAGGCGCACCGTGAGCTCGCCGACGAAGATGACCTGAACCGCGAAGTTCAGCGCTTCGAAGGTCCCCCCGTGGCGCTCCCACAGTGCGGGGGACGTCTCGAAACCGATCAGGAATGCGTTCGCGACGATGACGGTGAGGATTGCGTTCTGAAAGCCGCGGCTCGACGCGGTCCGGCGGCAGAGACCAACCATGGAGCTATGGTAGCTTGCGCTCGGTGAGCCACCTGAGAACATGCTGACGCCTGTCCTCATCCTCTTCTTGGCGTCCGCTCTCGCGCCGCTCGTTCAGCGCGCCGTCGGCAGACAGACAGGCGTCCTCCTCGCGACCGCGCCGGCGCTCCTCTTCGCACACTTCGCGCGCTTCCTCGCCCCGTCCAGCGCGGGCCAATCCGTCGAAGAGTCGTGGCCGTGGGTGGCCGAGCTCGGCATCCGATTGGCGTTCCGCCTCGACGGCCTCTCGCTCCTCTTCGCACTTCTCGTCACGGGGATCGGGGCCCTCGTCCTCGTGTACGGGAGCGGCTACCTCAAGGGCGACCTGCGGCTCCCCCGCTTCTACTCGACCCTGCTCTTCTTCATGGCCGCCATGCTCGGCTTGGTGCTCGCCGACGACGCGATCGTCCTCTTCGTCTTCTGGGAGCTCACGAGCGTCAGCTCGTACCTCCTGATCGGCTTCGATCACGAGCAGGAGAAGGCGCGCAAGGCGGCGCTGCAGGCGCTCTTCGTGACCGGCGGTGGAGGGCTCGCGCTCCTCGCTGGCTTCCTCCTGCTCGGAGAGGTCGCGGGAACGCTGCAGCTGTCGGCGCTCGGCGCGCAGGCGGAGGCGATCCAAGCCCACGCTCTCTACCTCCCCATGCTCGTCCTGGTCCTGCTTGGCGCCTTCACCAAGTCAGCCCAGTTCCCTTTCCACTTCTGGCTCCCCGGGGCCATGGCCGCCCCGATCCCAGTGAGCGCGTACCTGCACTCGGCCACGATGGTGAACGCGGGGATCTACCTGCTCGCCCGCCTCAACCCCGCCCTGGGCGGGACCGACGCCTGGCACTACCTCGTGATCCTCGCCGGCACCGCGACTCTCGTCACCGGCGCTGTCCTCGCCTTCGGCCAGACCGACCTCAAGCGCCTGCTCGCCTTCACCACGCTGAGCTCCCTCGGAGTTCTGACCGTCCTGGTGGGGATCTCGACCGAGCTCTCCGCCCGCGCGGCCATGGTTTTCTTGCTCGTCCACGCGCTCTACAAGGCGGCGCTCTTCCTCGGCGTGGGAGCGATCGACCACGAAGCGGGGACCCGTGACGTAAGGCTCCTCGGTAGGCTCGCGAGCGCCATGCCACTGACCAGCTTCGCGATCGTGGCCTCCGCGCTCTCGATGGCAGGGATGCCGCCCCTCTTCGGCTTCGTGGCGAAGGAGCTCTTCTACGAGGCGAAGCTCGCGGCTCCGTGGGCGGGGCAGGTCGTGGTGATCGCCAGCTTCGCCGGGAGCGCCCTCGTGGCGGCGGCGGCGATCCTCGTGGCCTGGCGGCCGTGCTTCTCCCGAGGCCGCGAGACGCCCAAGCAGGCTCACGAGGCACCGCCCGCATTGTGGCTCGGGCCCGTGCTCCTCGCCGGCCTCAGCCTGGCCCTCGGCCTGCTTCCCGACACGCTCGCCGTGCCCCTCGTCGAGCCCGCGGCGAGCGCGATGCGCGGCCAACACACGGAAGTGGTGCTCCGCCCTTGGGCCGGGATGAGCCCGGCCTTCGTCCAGAGCCTCCTGATGCTCGCGGTCGGCGCGCTGCTCTACGTGGTGCACGACCGGGTCGTCGACCGGCTCGAGCCGCTGCGAAGGCTCGCGGCCTGCGGGCCCGAGCGAGCCTATCAGGCGGTGATGGCCGGGATCGTCGCGGTGGCAAAGGCACAGACCCGGATCCTTCAGAACGGCGTCCTCGGCTGGTATCTGCTCGTCACGATCGGCACCACCGTCGTTCTCGGCGGCTATGCGCTCGCGACGCGCGTAGGCCCAGTACCGATCCGCCTCGAGCCGGTGAGCCTCGGCGAGCTAGCGGTCGCCCTCGCGACGGGGGCGGGAGCGGTGGCGGTGGTGCGCGCGCGATCGCTCCTCTTCGCGGTGGCCGCGCTCGGGGTCGTAGGCTACGGGGTCGCGATCGTGTTCCTCCTCTTCGGTGCGCCCGACCTCGCGCTTACCCAGTTCGCCATCGAGACGCTCTCGGTGCTGCTCTTCGTGCTCGCGCTGCGCCGACTGCCGCGCCTGCGTCTGTTGTCCCCGCGCTCCGAGCGCATCCGGGACGGGGTGGTGGCGGTTGCGGGCGGCGTGTTCGCGACCGCCCTCGTCCTCGCGGCCACGGCGGCGCCCCACCCGACGCCGCTGCGCGACTACTTCGGCGCGGCGAGCCTCGCCCTCGCGAACGGGCGCAACGTGGTGAACGTGATCCTCGTGGACTTCCGGGGCTTCGACACGCTCGGCGAGATCACGGTGCTGGCGGCGGCGGCAATCGGGGTGGTGGCGCTGCTCCGTCTCCGGACCTCCGCGTCGAGCTAGGGAGCGACCCCCCAGGTGGACTCTCCGATCCTTCGCTCCGGCACGCGCTTTCTCGTGCCCCTGATGCTGCTCTTCTCGCTGTTCCTGCTCGTGCGCGGGCACAACGAGCCAGGCGGCGGATTCGTGGGCGGCCTGGTCGCCTCGACCGCCTTCGCCCTCGTGCTGCTCTCCGAGGGGAGGGCCGCGGCCGAGCGCCTCCTGCGCTGGGACCCGCTTGCGTTCGCGGCCGGCGGTCTCTTCGTGGCACTCCTCTCGGGCATCCCGCCTCTCTTGCAGGGATCGCCGTTCATGACCGGGGTTTGGCTGAAGGTCCCTCTCCCGGTGTTGGGGAAGATCGGCTCCCCGGTGGTGTTCGACGCGGGGGTCTACCTGGTCGTCCTCGGGATCGTGCTCGCGATCCTGTTCTCGCTCGCGGAGGAGGAGTCATGACGCTCGTACTCGCGATCACGATCGGCGTCCTCTACGCGGCGGGGCTCTACCTCGTGATGCGGCGCAACGTGGTCAAGCTCGTGCTCGGGCTCGCTCTGCTCGGCCACGCCGCGAACCTCCTCATCTTCACGGTGGGTCGCCTCTCGCGCGATGGGGCGCCGATCATTCCCGTGGGCGCGGAACGCCTCGTGCCGCCCTACGCCGACCCCGTGCCTCAGGCTCTCGTGCTCACCGCCATCGTGATCGGCTTCGGCGTCCAGGCCTTCGCCCTCGTGCTCGTCAAGCGCGCCCACCGCG
>CAZMKX010000295.1:0-5242 GCA_964566375.1 uncultured Myxococcales bacterium | reverse complement strand
GGGAAGGGAGACCGCCTCTAGCGCCGATGGCGCTCGTCTGCACGCTGGCGCTGATTGGCGCCGGGCTGGGGAGCTCTGCGCGCGCGCAGCTCTCGACGTACTCCGGGAAGGTCGCGATCGCCGGGGACAGCCATCGGCACGCGGGCTCCGCCACCTCCGAGCGCGACCTCGCCGCCACTCCACCGATCTGTCCTCACGAGACGGGCCTGCCGAGCGCGCTCTACGACCGCGCGCGCGCCGGGGGCGTCGACTGGCTGAACCTCGCCTTCCACGACTACCTGCTGACGGGCGATCCGAACGCGCCCGCCTATCGCTTCTGGACCGATCCCGCGACCCCGCCGCGAGTCGATCCGTCCTGGGGCTACACGGTGACACCGTCGCGAGACGGTTTCGTGGACTTCGCGCGCGGCGTCAGCGTCGACCCGGCCTGGAACGAGATCGCCTCGCATTCCAGCGTGGCGGACACCCGGGACCAGCCCGGGCAGTTCCTGGCCGTCGCGGGCAGGGAGTTCACCGCCCCCCTCTATCGCGGTCGTGACAACCACAAGACGGTCATCCCCTCGGGCCGCACCGACCGGATCTGCGGGTACCAGTCGTCGCAGGGCAAGCGCCAGCGCTGCGAGAACGAGAGCGCGCTCTACCGCTGGAGCGCGGCCCGGAACATCGCGCTGATCCAGGCGCATCCGGGCACGTTCACGCCGTTCCAGGCGCCCTGGCACCCGCTCACCGAGCCACGCGGCCTGAGCGACGTGTTCGTCTACGGGATCGAGGTGTCGAGCGCGAGCGGATTGCAGTGGGAGGACGGCTATCGGGCGGCGCTCGACGCCGGCTACCGGTTCTTCCCGGCCTTCGGGAGCGATCTTCACCACCTGCAAGGCGGCGTGCCCGGATGCGGCGATGGCAGCGCACCGACGCTCGCCGACGGCGCGTCGGTCTGCTGGACCCCCGATGCGAGCTGGGATCGCGCGAAGCTCGTCGGCGCGATGCGGGAACGCGCCTGCTACGTCGCCCGCGCCTGGAAGCCCGAGCTGCAGATGGACGCCTGCGCGACCGACGGCAGCGGCGCGGCGTGCAGCGGCGCGCAGGTCCCCATGGGTGGGCTCGTGACGACCGGCAATCGGCGCCTGCGCGTGCGCGTCTGGGCGCGAAACGACGTCCGCAACCAGACCGATCCCACTCGCCGCCTGAATCGCGTCGAGCTCGTCGGCACCGGAAACCTGGTTCTCGCCGCGTGCACGACCTGCTGTGTCGCCGGCGACGCGCTGACTCCCGATCGCTGCAGCTGGGACGCGGCCCTTCCGGCCGTTCCCGATGGCGCGCTCTACGCTCGAGTGTGTAGCGCCGCCTCCGGCCAGCCGTGCGGTCAGAACGGCGCGGCAACCGTCCTCGTCGGGTCCCCGGTCTTCGTGAACTGGCCCGCCTACCGCGTCGCCGCGGGGCAGCCCGCGGACGCGAGCTGCGACTTCGACGGAGACGGCGTGCCCTGCTGGAGCGACAACTGCTGGACCGATGCGAACGCCGCACAGTCGAACGTCGACGGCGACCTGTACGGAGACATCTGCGACGCCTGGCCGTCCGATCCCGAGGACGACGAGGACGGCGACGGCGTCCCCGCGCCGCTCGACCACTGCCCGTTCCGCGCCGACGCGACCAACGCGGACGGCGACGGCGACGGCATCGGCGACGCGTGCGATCTGTGCCGGACCCGCGCCGACGCAGCGCAGCTCGACGCGGATCGGGACGGCGTCGGCGACGCTTGCGACGTCTGCCCCCGGGCCGCGGATCCCGCGCAGGGCGACGTCGACGGCGATGGAGCGGGAGACGCCTGCGACGGCGACATCGACGGCGACGGCATCGCAAACGGCCTCGACGACTGCGCGCGCGTCGCAAACCCGGATCAGCAGGATTCCAACTCCGATGGCGTCGGCGACGCCTGCGACCCCGACGCGGACGGCTTCCCGGACGACGCCGATGTGTGTCCGACGATCGCCGATCCCGCGCAGGCCGATGGCGACGCGGACGGCGTCGGTGACGCGTGCGACAGCTGCCTGTCGACGCCGAACCCGCGTCGCGCGGCTGCCACCGGGCGGACCACCACGGGCGGTCAGCTCGACGACGACGCCGACGGCTACGGCAACGCCTGCGACGCCGACTTCGACGGGGACCTGCAGGTGGACGCCACCGACGAGTCGCTCTTCGCGATCGCGTTCGATCCCGCCCTGCACATCTACACGAAGACCTCGGATTCGCGCTGCGGCGTCTCGCGACTCGAGCCGTGCGACGTGCTCGACCTCGACGAGACCGGCTCCTGGATCGCCTCTGCAGACCGGGCCGTCCTGCAGAGCCGGCTCGGCCTTCCGCCCGGGCCGCGCTGCGCGAGCTGTGGGGTCGACTTCGCGCGCCTGCGCTGTGTGGGCGACGCCTGCATCGACGCGGACGCCGACGCGGCCGACGATCGCTACGACGTGTGTCCCGGCGTCGCCGACCCGGCGCAGACCGATACCGACGCGGACGGCGTCGGCGATCTCTGCGACAGCTGCGTCGAGGTTCCGAATCCGCGCGTGGCCGGCGCGGTCCCCGACTGGGCCGTGCTGACCGGCGGGCAGCGCGACGACGACGCCGACGGCTGGGGAAACGCCTGTGACGCCGACTTCGACAACGGGCCGGCGGTGGTGGTCGGAGCCGCAGACCTCGCGCTGATGCGCTCGGCCTATGGACGGACCGTAGACCAGCACGTATGCGGCAGCGACGGCGCGAGCACCTGCGCGGCCTTCGACCTCGATGAAGCGGCCAGTGCGATCGGCGGCCCGGATCTCGCGAGATTCCGCAGTCTGTACGGCCTGCGCATGGCGCCGGAAACGAAGTGCCCGACGTGCCCGCGCGAGTGCGCGGCAGGCGCCGCGCGAAGCTGTCCCTAGGCCTCGCTGCCCTCGAGAAACACGCGCAGCGTGCGCAGCTCGGGAATCCCGCGCTGCGCTTCGACGAGCGCGACGAGGCCGCCCGCGTGCACGAGCTGCAGGACGCCGTCGATCGGCGCGCCCTTGACCTCGTTGCGGCCGAGCTGGACACCGTTCGCCACGCGGCGAGCGGTTCGCGCGTCGATCTCGAAGGTCGGCAGGCCCGTCGCCGCGATCATCGGGATCACGCGTTCCTGGCCGAGCGCGTCGAGCTCGGCGAGGGGTACGGCCTGCGCCGTCGTGAACGGCCCGCTGCGCGTGCGACACAGCTCCCAGAGATGCGCGCCGACGCCGAGCGCCTTGCCCAGATCGTGGGCCATCGAGCGCAGGTACGTCCCGGAGCTGCAGTCGACCTCGATCGTCAGGAATGGCGGCTCGTAGGAAACGAGCTCGAGCCGGTGGATCTTCACGCGGCGCGGCTCGAGCACGACCTCCTCGCCGCGGCGCGCGCGGCGATAGGCGGCCTGGCCTCCTGTCTTCACGGCGGAGTACGGCGGCGGGACCTGCTCGATCTCGCCGCGAAAGCCGACGAGTGCGGCCTCGAGCGCCTCGGGCGTCGGCCAGGGTCCCGAGCTCTCGCGCGTCACCTCTCCTTCGCGGTCGTAGGTCGTCGTCTCGATCCCGAGCCGGACCTTTCCGCGATAGCTCTTCTCGCCGTGCGTGAGCAGCTGCGAGAGCTTGGTCGCCTCGCCGAGCGCGATCGGAAGCACTCCCGTGGCGAGCGGATCGAGCGTTCCGAGATGCCCTACCCGGCGCTGCTTCGCCCAGCGCCGGACCACCTGCACGACGTCGTGCGACGTGACGCCCGCCGGCTTGTCGATCACCAGAAAGCCGTCGATCACGCGGGCTCCTCCTTCTGCTTCTCCACGCGCTCCTGCTCGAGCTCGCGGAGCACGCCCTCGACGCGTTCGGCGCGAGCGAGCGTCTCGTCGAGCCGGAAATCGAGCTCGGGGACCCGGCGAACGCGAAGCTCGCCCGCGAGACAGCGGCGGATGTACGGCTTCGCCTTCTCGATCGCCTCTGCGGCGCTCGCCGGCTGGCCGAGCGTTCCCCAGAAGACGCGCGCGAAGCTGCCGTCGGGGGCGACGCGGACCTCGTGGACGGAGACGCCCTCGAGACGCGGATCGGCGACGCGCTCGCGCAGGATCGTCGCGATCCGCTCGCGGATCTCGTGGGCGAGTCTGGCCTGGGTGTGTTTCACGCGCTCGCCCCGCCCTCTTCGTCGTCGTCCAGCTCCTCGACCTCGTCCAGGCGCACCACGGTGACGTCGTCCGAGACGAGCTCCCCGAGTCCCAGGTTGTCGACGAAGTGGATCACCTTCTCCATTCCCGATCGCAGATGACGCGGATCGATGCCGACCATCACGCAGCCGATGCAGATCGAATGTCGCTCGTCCTGGTCGGCCACCTCGGCCACCGAGACGTTGAAGCGCTGGCGGACGCGATCGACGATCGAGCGCGCCGCGCGCCGCCGGTCCTTGATCGTCTCCGACTCCGGGAGCGAGAGCTCGATCAGCGCCGCCGCGATCAGCATGGCTCAGAGTGAATCGGGCGTCTGCTCGATCTCGAAAGCCTCGATGCGGTCCCCGACTTTCACGTCGTTGTAGTTCTCGATCCCGATGCCGCACTCGAGCGGCGAGGTCACCTCGCGCACGTCGTCCTTGAAGCGCCGCAGGGACGAGAGCTTGCCCGAGTAGATCACGACACCATTGCGCAGGATCCGCGCGCGCGAGGAGCGCGTGATCTTGCCGTCGTCGAGCGCGCAGCCTGCGATCGTGCCGAGCTTCGGAATGTGGAAGAGCTCCTTCACGACCGCGCTGCCGAGCCGCTTCTCGGTCTCCTTCGGCGGCAGGAGGCCGCGCATCAGGAGGACCGCGTCGTCGAGCAGCTCGTAGACGATGTCGAAGCTGCGGATCGAGACGCCTTCCTGCTCCGCGAGCTTACGCGCCGCCGGCTCCGGACGGACGTGGAAGCCGAAGATGACCGCCTTGGAGGCCGCGGCCAGCATCACGTCGCTCTCCTTGACCCCGCCGACACCGGAGTGGATCACGTTGAGCCTGACCTTCTCGGTCGAGAGCTTGGCGAGCGCTTCGCGGATCGCCTCGACGGTACCCTGGACGTCCGCCTTCACCACCGCGAAGAGCTCGCGCTCGCCGGTGCCTTCCATGCGCGCGAAGAGCGCCTCCGCGGTCAGCGCCGCGGGGTTCGTCGACTCCGCGGCCTGCGCCGCCTTCTGCTGCTCGAGCGTCTGGCGGTGATCGGCGATCTGCTTCGCCTCGCGCTCGT
>CAZMKX010000294.1:0-5272 GCA_964566375.1 uncultured Myxococcales bacterium | reverse complement strand
CGAACATCACGCGGCCGCGCGTCTGCACGTCGAGCTGGCGGATGCGATCGGCCAGGATGAACGGGTGGTGGTAGGGCAGCGAGGAGACGCCGGTGCCGAGCTTGATGTTGCGCGTGCGCTCGGCCGCCGCGGCGATGAACACCTCGGGCGAGCCGATGATCTCGTAGCCCGCCGAGTGGTGCTCGCCGATCCACGCCTCGTCGAAGCCGAGCTCGTCGAGCCATTGCACGAGCTCGAGGTCGCGCTGCAGCGCGAGCGCGGGGTTCTCGTGCTCGGGGTGGAACGGCGCCATGAAGATTCCGAAGCGCAGGCGGGGCTTGGTCAAGGGGTCTCTCCTGTGAGTCCGTGGAAGACGACTTCGAAAAACTGGGACTGGACCTGCTCCGGGCTGATCTCGCCGGGCTTCCAGACCTGTCCCGACAGGATCGCGGCCGAGGTCGAGAGCACGACCGCGACGGCGAGGCGCGGGTCGACGCTGCGGCGCAGCTCGCCGCGCGCCTGGCCCCGGCGCACGATCGACTCGAACAGCGCGTGCAGGTCGCGCGCCTCGGGGGGCGAGGCGAGCAGCGCTTCCGGCGTGGCGAAGAACTCGCGCAGCATCGCGGCCATCACGTCCGCCTGGGCGCGCAGCCGCGAGGAAATGTGCGCGATCAGCGCGCGGAGCTCCTCGATCGCACTGCCGCGCGGCTCCGTGAGCCGGCCCGAGAATTCGGCCGCGACCTGACGGTTCCACTCGTGCAGCAGGCTGGCCTTGGTCGGGAAGTGCAGGAAGAACGTCGCCCGCGCGACGTCCGCCGCGGCGCAGATCGCCTCGATCGTGACCGCGTCGAAGCCGCGGGACGCGAACAGCTCCATGGCGGCGCCGAAGATCTCCTGGCGCGTGCGCTCCTTCTTCCGGGCGCGGCGCGTGGACGAGATCGGGGCGGGGCTGACCATTGGCGTAGCCTATTCCATTACTAGACTCGAGTCCATTGATGGTTCAGAATCCGGGCTCGGGAGGATTCGCCATGAAAGCCGCTGTATTTCACGGCCTGGGACAGGCGCTCACGATCGAGGAGCGTCCGGAGCCCAAGCCGGGGCCGATGGAGCTGGTTCTGCGCGTGAAGAGCTGCGGCATCTGCGGCTCCGACCTGCACGCAGCCGACCTGCCGCCCGGCCTTCCGCCCGGAACGGTGATGGGGCACGAGTTCGCGGGCGAGGTGGTCGAGGTCGGCGCCGACGCGAAGTCGCAGTGGAAGCCCGGGGACCGCGTGTGCGCGCTACCGGCGCTGGGCTGCGGCAAGTGCAAGGCTTGCCTCACGGGTGACGTGATTCTGTGTCAGAGCCTGCGCGGTACCGGCCTGGGTCAGGTGCCCGGCGCCTATGCGGAGTACGTGCTCGCCGGCGCGGCCGAGACCCTGCGGCTGCCCGCCGGCGTGACGTTCCAGGAGGGCGCGCTGGTCGAGCCGCTCTCCGTCGGCCTGCACGCCGTGAACGCGGCGAAGCTCGAGGCGGGCGAGCGCGTCATGGTGATCGGCGCCGGACCGATCGGGCTCGCGGTCACTGCCTGGGCGCGCTTCTTCGGCGCGCGCACGGTGGTGGTGAACGAGCGCGCGCCGGGCCGCATCGCCCTGGCCGAGAAGTTCGGCGCGACGTCCGTCACCGACGTCGGCAAGGAGGAGCCCGTCGCCGCGTTCACGCGCGTCGCGGGCGGACCGCCGGACGTGATCTTCGAGTGCGTCGGCGCGCCGGGTCTCCTTCAGCAGTGCATCGGCATGGTTCGTCCGCGCGGCCGCGTCGTGGTCGTGGGCGTGTGCATGCAGCCCGACACGATCTTCCCGGTGATGGCGGTGGTGAAGGAGGTCGAGCTGCGCTTCGTGGTCGCCTACCGACGACAGGACTTCGATCTCACCATCGAAATGCTCGATCGCGGGCGCATCCCGGGACGCGAGATGGTGACGGACGTCGTCTCGCTGTCCGCGTTCCCTTCGGCGTTCGAGGCGCTGAAGAAGCCGACCACGCAGTGCAAGGTGATCCTGGAGCCCTGACCGGCTCCCGAAAGGAGGTCGCAATGACGACGGTCGGATTTCCCGAGCCTCGTTTCGTGCAGGCGAACGGGATCCGCATCGCGGTGTACGCGGCGGGCCCCGATACGGGACTGCCGGTGATTTTCTCGCACGGCTTCCCGGAGCTCGCCTTCTCGTGGCGACACCAGATTGCGTCGCTCGCGGCGGCGGGTTTCCGCGTGCTGGCGCCGGATCAGCGCGGCTACGGCCTCACCGATCGGCCGGCGCAGGTCGAGGCGTACGACATCGTCCATCTGGTGGGCGACCTGGTCGGCGTGCTGGACGCGTTCGGCATCGAGAAGGCGGTCTTCTGCGGACACGACTGGGGCGGGGCGGTGGTCTGGGCCGCGGGGCAGCTCGCAGCGAGCCGCGTGGCGGGCGTGATCGGCGTCAACACGCCCTTCCTCCCGCGCGCGCCGATGGAGCCCGTGGCGATGTTGCGCGCAGCGATGGGCCCCGACCACTACATCGTCCACTTCCAGACGCCGCGCGACGCGGACGAGCGGCTCGCGCGCGACGTGCGCCGCGTCTTCGAACGTCTCATGCGCAAGGGCATCAAGCTCGCCGATCTCGACCTGAGCCGCGGCATCCAGAACCTGCCCGCGGCCGTCGAGAGCGGCCCGGTGCTCGGCCAGCCGCTGCTCTCGGAAGACGAGCTCGCCTTCTTCGTAGAGGCCTTCGAGCGCACGGGCTTCACGGGCGGGATCAACTGGTACCGGAACATCGACCGCAACTGGGCGCTGACCGCGAACGCGCCTCAGAAGGTCGAGGCGCCGAGCCTGATGGTCTGTGCCGAGGACGACTTCGCTCTGCCCCCCGCACTTGCCGAGGGCATGGAGGCGTACGTCCCGACCCTGGAGAAGCGCTTGATCCGCGACTGCGGTCACTGGACGCAGCAGGAGAAGCCCGAGGAGCTGAACGCCCTCCTGGTCGACTGGCTCTCGCGCACGTTCCCGGCCCGCGCCTGATTCAATCCACCCGGCCCACCGCGCTGGCTGCGGGCGTTGTTTGCGCGGTGAGCCGGGTGTTGACCCGTGCCGCCGGTTTCCCGACGGCGCGGAGCCATCGTTCGGGTTTCAGGTTCTCGGCTTCTCGACTCCGCTCTGCACGAGCCGTGCGAGCCGGGCGATCGCGTCGCCGGATAGCTCGTCGCCCAGACCGAGGATCTGCGCCTGGTCGAGCGCCGCGCCGATCGCCATGAAGAGCCAGGCGAGCGCGCGCGGGTCGGCGGAGGCCGCGAGCTCGCCACATCGTCGCGCCCGCTCGTACAGCTCTTCCACGAAGGCCAGCGTCTCGAGGTAGTTCGATCGCACCCGTTCGCTGAGCTCGGGATCGTCGTTGTGGCCGAGCGACCGGTACCGGAACAGCAGATCGTGGGGTCGATCGCGAAGCTGCTCGGCGTACCAGAGACCGATGCGCCCGATCGCCTCGAGCGGCGAGGGGCAATCGGCCGCGATCGCGCGCCAGCGCTCCAGGACCTCCGTGCTCGAGCGGTCGAACGCGGCGAGGAAGAGGGCGCGTTTGCTCGGAAAGTGCCGGTAGATCGTAGGCTCGCCGACGCCGGCCTCGGCTGCGATCGAGAGCGTGCTCGCCCCGGCATAGCCGCGCTCGGCAAAGACACGGATGGCGACGTCGAGAACCTGCTGGCGCCGCGCGTCCGCCGGAAGCTTTGCAGCGCGGAGCCGCGGCTCTGGAGAGGCTCGGAGTGCCCGGGACGTTCGCATAGTGAGTATTCACTACGCCATCGGGAGAGGCGCCGTCAAGGGAATTCTCCCGGCGGTGCGCGGAGGCGCTAGGCGGGCAAGGTGGGGGCGGCGATGGCGAGCGCCGTCCGGGTCGCGGCTTCGATGAACGGCGCGGGGTCGCGTTCTCCGGAGCAGAGCCACAGCTCGATGTGTCCGTAGACCGCCATGATCAGCGAGCGTGCGATGGCCGGAGCTTCGGGGCCGTGGATCCTCTCGAGCGTCCGAGCGGAGGCGAGCGCGGTCTCCCCGAGCGTACGAGTCATCAGCGCGCCGATCTCGGGATCGCGCATGCCGAGCCCCAGAAGCTCGTGGACGCAGACCAGGAGCGTGCGGTTCTGTTCCGAGAAGAGCGCGGCGACGGACGTCTCGGTCCGCTTGCGCGGCGGCGCGCCTTCGTCGCGTGCGCTGTCGAGCAGCGTCTTGAACACGCCGACGGCCACGACGGCCACCTCGCGCAGGAGCTTCTCGCGCGAGCCGAAGTGGTAGAGCAGAGCGGGCTTGCTGGCGCCCGCCTCTGCGGCAACTGCGGCCAGCGACGCCCCCCAGAGGCCCTCGCGACCGATCACACGAACCGCGGCCTGCAGGATTGCTTCTCGCGAAGCAATGCCGCGGGCCGAACCCCCGGAGGTTCGAGCCATCCCTTCCCTTCCCTTCCGAACCCGATCGATCCCGAGGGGATCATACCGCGTGGAATGCAGATCGGAAGGGAAGCTCGCGTGAACTCAGGAGGTCGCGTCGCCCGGCGGCTTGCGCTGGGCCTCGGCTTCGACCGCGTCGGCGAGGTCTTCGGCGTCCTCGAGGGCGAGCGCGCGCCTCAGGCGGGCGAGCACTCCCGCCCAGCGCAGTGCGTCCTCGGGAATCTGGCTCAGCGCGTGCTCGGAGTCGGGAATGGGCACCAGCCGGATCACCTCGCCGTGGAGCTCGACGATCACGGGCAGCGCGCGGCCCGAGCGTGGATCGACGACCTCGATCTCGCCGCGCCGCAGGAGACGCCGCAAGTAGCCCGCTTGCTGTCGGGGTGTGGGTTCGGTCATTTCGTCTCCGAAAGTGGCTGGGAGCGTGAAGATTGCAAGCGCCGCGCCGCGCGCGAGGAGCGCGCACCGTGAGCGGCGCCCGCGCGACCGGCAACCCGCGTGCAGGAGAGGGCGGCGGACTTCCGTCGCGAGTGAAGCGCACGTGCGCCGCTGCGCGCGTCAGTGCGCACCGGGCTCGGGCTCCCCGGTCGCCTCGGCGAGCGCGCGGCGCGCGATCCGAGTGATCCGCACCGTGACGATCGCGGTCACCGCAAGGCCGGCGACGAAGAACGCGCGCCGCAGGCCGCTGCCTTCGGCCGTCGCGGTCCCGGCCGCGACCGCGGCGAGATCTCCCGCGAGGGAGCCGATGTACACGTAGAGCAGCGTGCCCGGGAGCATCCCGGTGCACGCGACGGCGTAGTCCGCGAAACGGATCTGCGTGAGACCGAGCGCGTAGTTCAGCAGGCTG
>CAZMKX010000293.1:2512-5288 GCA_964566375.1 uncultured Myxococcales bacterium | reverse complement strand
CCCGCGATGCCCGAGCCGATCAGCACGCCCGTGCGCTCGGCGCGCTCCGGCGGAACGACCCAGCCCGAGTCGGTCATCGCCTCGACCGTCGCGCCCATCGTGTACTGCAGGAACGGGTCGAAGCGCCGCGCCTCCTTCTTGTCGAGCACGCTCTCGGGGTCGAAGCCCTTGATCTGCCCGCCGAAGCGGACCGCCAGGTCGTCGGTCTTTAGGCCCTCGAGCGGCGCGATTCCGGAAACACCCTTCAGCAGCGCACCCCAGCTCGTCGTCACGTCGTTCCCGACCGGGTTCAACGTGCCCATGCCGGTGATCACCACGCGGCGCAGGTCGATCGTGCGCGAGGTGAGGCGCGCCACGGCGGCTACTCGTCCCGCCCGGCGGTGCGCTCTTCGACGTAGCTGATCACGTCGCCGATGTTCTGGATGCGCTCGGCGTCCTCGTCGGGGATCTCGAGGCCGAACTCCTCCTCGATCGCCATCACGAGCTCGACGATGTCGAGCGAGTCGGCGCCGAGATCGTCGATGAACGACGCCTCGGGAACGACCTCCTCGGCGGCGACGCCGAGCTGCTCGACGATGATCTCCTTGATCTTGTCTTCGACCGCCATATCAGTCCAATCCCCCGTTCACGTGGATCACCTGTCCGGTGATGTAGCCCGCGGCGTCACTCGCCAGAAAACGCACCACTCCCGCGATCTCCGCGGCCGCACCGAGACGCCCGAGCGGAATCCGCTCGAGCAGCGCCGCCTTCACGTCTTCTGAAAGCGCGCGGGTCATGTCGGTTTCGATGAAGCCCGGCGCGACCGCGTTCACGGTGATCGCCCGGCTGCCGATCTCGCGCGCGAGGGAGCGCGTCAGCGCTTCGAGCCCGCCCTTGCTGGCAGCGTAGTTCGTCTGGCCAGCGTTGCCCATCTCGGCGACGACCGACGACAGGTTGATGATCCGGCCGAACCGCTTCTTCATCATCGGCTTCACGACCGCGCGGCAGACGCTCCAGGCGCCGCGCAGGTTGGTCGCGATGACGGCGTCGAAATCCTCGGGCTTCATGCGCAGGATCAGCTGGTCGCGCGTGATGCCGGCGTTGTTCACGGCGATGTCGACCCGGTCGTGCTCCTGCACGATCGACGTCACGAGCTGCTCGACGGCTTCGTGATTCGCGACGTCGCATTGCACGGCCTTCGCGCTGCCCCCGGCCTCGGCGATCGCCTTCTCGACCTCGGCCGCGGCGCTCGGATTGCTCACGTACGTGAACACCACCGAAGCGCCGGCGGCGGCCAGGTCCTCGGCGATCGCGCGGCCGATTCCGCGCGAGCCCCCGGTCACGAGCGCGACGCGTCCGGCCAGGATCGGCTCGCTCATGTCGCGGCCTCCGCGGCGCGCGCGAGCGCGCCGTCGAGATCGCCGAGCTTCTCGACGTTCGCGCGGCCGAGTGCGCGGTCGATCTTCGCCGCGAGCCCGGAGAGCACCTTGCCGGGGCCGACCTCGAGCTCGAGCTTCACCCCCGACGCGACGAGCTTCTGCACGCAGTCGACCCAGCGCACCGGCGCGCAGACCTGGTCGCGCAACCGCTGGCGCGCCTGCGCGGCGGTCGTGTAGGGCTGCGCGTCGACGTTGGCGATCACGGGCGTCTTCAGGTCGGCGAAGCGCGCGGCCTCGAGCTCGGGCGCGAGCTTCTCCATCGCGGGCGTCATCAGCGCGCAGTGGAACGGCGCCGACACGTCGAGCGCGACGACGCGCTTCGCGCCCGCCGCGGTCATGCGCTCGCACGCCTCCGACACCGCGCCGCGTCGACCCGCGATCACCGTCTGAACCGGCGAGTTGAAGTTCGCGGGTGAAACCAGCCCGCCGACCTCGGCGCAGATGCGCGCGACGTCGGCGGCCTCGAGGCCGAGCACCGCGGCCATCGCGCCCTCGCCCTCGGGCACCGCCTCCTGCATCAGCGCGCCGCGCTTGCGCACGAGCCGCACGGCGTCGCCGAGTGGAAGCGCACCCGCGGCGACGAGCGCGGAGTACTCACCGAGACTGTGTCCGGCGAAGAACGCGGGCGGCTTCGCGAGCCGCGTCTCGACGACGCGCCAGATCGCGATCGACGCCGTCAGGATCGCGGGCTGCGTGATCTCGGTGCGCGCGAGCTCGCTCTCGGGGCCGCTTTCGAGCAGCTGCCGCAAGCCGCCGCCGAACGCCGCGTCCGCTTCCTCGACGGCGGCGCGCGCCTCGGCATGCGCCTGGACGAAGTCCATCGCCATGCCGACGGCCTGCGAGCCTTGTCCGGGAAAGACGACGGCGAGCATGCTGCGCAGGTCGGGGCGTGCGGCCCCGACCTAGACCTCTTCTTCCGCCGCGACCTGAACGATCTGCTGGTCGCGGTAGTGACCGCACTCCTTGCAGACGCGGTGCGGCAGCTTGACCGCTCCACACTTCGAGCAGACCGAGCGCGCCGGCTCCGTCAGCGCGTCGTGCGCGCGCCGCTGGCGCGTCTGTGACTTGGACATCTTCTTCTTCGGTACGGCCATGAGAGTGGTCTCCTACGTGCGCCGGCCAGGTTTCTTGCGGGATTCCTCGAGGAGTCGGCCGAGCTCGGCGAAGGGCCGAGTCGCTTGCCGCGTCTCACACGTGCAGGCCTGCCGGCTCCGCACTGCCCCACACACCGAACAAAGCCCCTTGCAGTCCTCCGCACAGAGCGGCTGCATGGGCCAGGCGAGCGCCACGATTTCCTGAATGACGGGGCCGAAGTCTAGCTCGTCGCCCGCATATCGCCCGAGCTCGAAATCCTCGGG
>CAZMKX010000293.1:0-2412 GCA_964566375.1 uncultured Myxococcales bacterium | reverse complement strand
GCGGCGCGGAGTCTCCTCGATGGCATCGATCCGGATCTGGAGCCCGCTCAAGTGGAAATCCCCCGGCCCGACGCGGTGTTCTGTCGCGTCGGGCGAGCTGATCCGACGTTTACGTCCAGCTCCCCGGCTTGTCAACGCGCGCCTGCGGGGCCGGCGGACTTCGCGTAGATTCCCCGCCCATATGACGGTCGTCGCTCGCTATGCACCCAGTCCGACGGGCGCGCTGCACATCGGCGGCGCGCGCACGGCACTCTTCAACTGGGCGTTCGCGCGCCACATGGGTGGCCAGTTCCTGCTGCGGATCGAGGACACGGATCGCGAGCGCTCCACGCTCGAGTCCGAGAAGGCCGTACTGGAGGCCCTGTCCTGGATCGGCCTGGACTGGGACCCCGTTCCGGGCTTCGACGGGATCCCACGGCAGTCGGAGCGCGGCCCCCGCTACCGCGAGGCGCTCGCGCAGCTCCTGGAGAGCGGCCACGCCTACCGCTGCACCTGTACCGAGGCGGAGGTCGAGGCCATGCGCGAGCGCGCGAAGGCGCGCAATGCGAAGCCGCGCTACGACGGCACCTGTCGCGACCGCGGCTACGGCGCCGAGGTCGGCAAGCCCTTCTGTCTGCGGCTGCGCATCCCCGAGACCGGCGGGATCACGCGCTGGGACGACCTGATCTCGGGGCCCGCGGGCGAGGACGCCTCGGAGCTCGACGACTTCGTGATCGCCCGGACCGACGGCACCCCGATCTACCACTTCGCGGTCGTCGTCGACGACCACGACATGGGCATCACGCACGTGATCCGCGGACGCGAGCACATGACCAGCACACCGCGGCAGCTCCTGATCTATCAGGGCCTCGGCTGGCATGCACCGCTGTTCGCACACGTCCCCCTGCTCGTCGAGCCGGGCGGGAAGAAGCTGTCGAAGCGCCAGGATTCGGTGTCGGTGCAGAGCTATCGCGACCGCGGCTTCACGCCCGAGACGGTTCTGAACTACATCGCGCGGCTCGGCTGGTCCTGCGGCGACCTCGAGATCTTCTCCCAGGCGGAGCTCGTCGAGCGCTTCACCCTGGACGGCGTCGGCTCGTCGCCGTCGCAGGTTCACGACGACAAGCTCTTCTGGCTGTCGCAGCACTACATCAAGACTCTTCCGCGCGAGCGGCTCGAGAAGCACCTGCAGCGCTTCCTCGACGCCGAGGCCGGCCGGCCGGTCGCGATCGACGACGGCCTGCGCACGCTCGTCGACCTTCTGCGCGAGCGCAGCAAGACGCTGGTCGAGATGGCGCAGCTCGCGCGCTTCTACTACGTCGACGCCCTCGCACTCGACCCGAAGGCGGCCGCGAAGTTCCTGAAGCCCGAGATCGCCGCCCCTCTCGAGGAGCTGCGCGCCGCGCTCGCCGACGTCGCGGAATGGCGGAGCGGCGCGCTCGAAGCGGCGTTCCAGGCAGTCATCGCGAAGCACGCGCTCCAGCTCGGCGCGCTCGCGCAGCCGGTGCGGGTCGCGATCACGGGCGGAACCGTGAGCCCGCCGATCTTCGAGACGCTCGAGGTGCTCGGCCGCGAGCGCTCGCTCGCGCGGATCGCCAGCGCCGCGGCAGCGATTCGCGCCTGATTCCAGCCCGCGATTGAAGCCGGGGAATCGCCCGGTATATTGCGAGCCGGCATTGGCGGATCGTCTAACGGCAGGACGACGGGTTCTGGCCCCGTTAATCTAGGTTCGAATCCTAGTCCGCCAACCACGTGCTCCCTCGGGTCGAGCACTCCCGGCGCGCTCCTCGGGGCCATCGAATATCGATTGAGGGGCCTGCGTCAGAAAGTTCGACACGCACCCACCCGGGTCCGCGAGAGCCAGTCGGAGACAGCCGGCCGGCAATGCGAGCCAGACTCCACTCCCTCTTTGTTGTTCGGCGCGCTTCTCGCGGACCCCCCTGGGGGCGGTCGACTCCTTCCAACTCTCTCCCTCCAAATGCAGCAAGCGGGAGATCCGGACGAAAGTCCGAGTCTCCCGCTTCGCTTTGCGGGGCAGGATGTCGGAGCCGGTCGGGGCTAGTAGCCGGCCGAGACCGACGCGCACTGGCCGAGCGGGCGCGCGAACGTGAACTGCGCCGACGGAACCACCAGGCCGTATGCGAATTCGGGGTAGTCCGTGTTGAGCGCGGCCGGCACCAGGACGGTGAGCGTGGCCACGGTCAGGATGGCGCCGCCCGCGAGCATGGTCGCGAACGAGAGCGGGCGCATCACCATGGCGTCGAAGCCGGCCGGGTACGCGCAGTCGTCGAGCGAATCCTCGTAGCCGACGGCGTGCGCCTTCACCGGAACGAGTCCGACGACGGCCGCGAGTGCGAGAACGGTGAGCGTGCTGCGGATGAGCTTGCGCATGCGATCCTCCTGCGTCACCGACCCGATCGGCCAGCAGTGGCG
>CAZMKX010000292.1:0-5293 GCA_964566375.1 uncultured Myxococcales bacterium | reverse complement strand
GGAGCGCGTTGGTAGCGGGGACAGGATTCGAACCTGTGACCTTCGGGTTATGAGCCCGACGAGCTACCGGACTGCTCCACCCCGCACCGAGAGGGCCGGAGAGTCGCGCGCAATGGCCGGTCTGTCAATTCGAGCGCTGCGCTAGGGATTTGGCGCAGCCCCCTGCGACGCAACAGATGCGCAGTTCGACACGTTCCGCCCCGGCGGTGCCACTTTTTGGCAGGGCTCCTCTCCCGAGCGCCTCCTGGAGGGATCGAAATGACCGGTCGGAACTGGATCGTCGTCGCGGCGTTGGCCGCGCTTCTCGCGCCGCGGGTCGCCTCGGCGGACTACTGGCGCTACGAGACCGAAACGGGCGCCGTCGCCTTCACGGACGACCCGAAGGCGATCCCGACGAAGTACCAGGCGAGCGCAAAGCCGGTGAAGGAGGCGAGCCTCTTCGAGTACGACCGGCTGTCCGTCGTGCACCCGGTTCCCGCGGGTGCACCGACACCTGCCGGTGTCGCGACGCGCGAGACCGCAGTTCCGGTCTTCGCCTGGCCCGCGCCCCAGGCGCCCGCGCCCACGCAGGTCGACGACGGCAGCTCACGCGTGCGGATCGCCGTCGGCGGCATGCTGTTCGACGTCGAGAGCGACGGCGAGGACGTGGAGCCGCTCTACGTGGACCGCGGGCAGTACATGGACCTCGACGGCAACTACATCGAGCACGGCGGGATCATGTCGCCCACCACGATCATCCGCCGCGGCGACACGCCGCTGGCGTACATCGACGAGCGCGGCGGCCAGTAGCGCGCGCTTCTACTCTCGCGCAGGCGAGGCGGGCACGGCGCCCCGCGGCGAGGTGTAGGGCGGCAGCGCGGCCTCGAAGGTCGTGAAGTCGAGCTCGACCTCCCAGCGCTTCTCGAGCTCGATGTAGCGCCAGACCTGCTTCTGCCGGAGCTTGCGCTCGTCGAGCGCGGGCGGGCTGTAGTACTCCCAGGCCACCAGCACGTCGACCTCGCGGCCGTCGATCGAGCGGGGCGCGGCGCTCAGCACCTCGACCGAGGTGAAGTGGAACTTCGACTGGTCCTCGTCGAAGAGCTCGAAGAACTTCTCGCGCTGCTCGGGCACGACCTGCGTCGCAGCCTGTCGAACGCGCCCCCATCGCAGGTCCTGGTTGTACGCGTTCGAGGCCGGCTCCACGTCGGGCACGACGTTCTCGCCGAAGGCGTCCCACAGCGAAACCGGAACCGCGCAGCCCGCGAAAAGCGGCGCGGCCAGAAGGCAAGCGAGCGCGAAGCGACGAAGCACCATCAGAACCCCCCGAAGAGACCTATCGGCTGCAAAGTGGCATTTTTCGCGTCGCACGGAAGGGGAGAGGCGCGTGGCAGCGGGGCAGGGGCTCTTGCTCGGGATCGACATCGGCGGCACGAAGACGCACATGGCGCTCGGCCGCGCCGACGGCGCGCTTCTGCGCGAAGCGCACCTCGAGGACTGGACGTCGGGCGACCTCGAGCGCGATCTCGCGAGGATCTCGACCACCGCGCGCGAATTGCTCGCGGCCGCGGGCGTCGAAGCCCGCGCGCTCGAGGCCGTCGGCGTCTCGGCGCCGGGGCCGCTCGACCCGGTGGCGGGCGTGATCCGCGACGCACCGAACCTGCCGGGCTGGCACGAGGTGGCGATCCGGGCGCGGCTCGAGGCGGCGCTCGGCCGTCCCGTACGGCTCGAGAACGACGCGAACGCGGCGGCGCTGGCGGAGTGGCGCTTCGGCGCGGGCCGCGGCGCGCGCGCCTTCGTGTTCCTGACCATGAGCACGGGTGTCGGGGCGGGGTTGGTGCTCGAAGACCGCCTCTACCGCGGCGCGCGCTACGGCGCGGGCGAGATCGGGCACATCCCCGTGGTGCCCGACGGGCGGCTCTGCGCCTGCGGACTGCGCGGCTGCCTCGAGGCCTACACCGGCGGTGCCGCGCTCGCCGCGCGCATCCGCGAGGACCTGCGCGCCGGCGCGAAGACGCTGATCCGCGACTTCGTCGGCGGCGATCCGGCGCGCGTCAACGCGCGCGTCTGGGTCGACGCGCTCCGCGCCGGCGACGCGTACGCGGAAAGGCTCCACGAGGAGTATCTGGACCGGCTCTCCCAGGGCATCGCCATCCTGATCCTCGGCCTCGACACCGACTGCATCGCCCTCGGCACGATCGTCGCGCGCAATCCGGACCTGTTCCTCGAGCCGCTGCGCGAGCGAGCCCGCGCGCGGGTCTGGCCGCGACTGCGCGACACGCGCATCGTTCCTGGCGAGCTCGGGGAGCGTCTGCCCGCCTACGCGGGATTGTGTACGGCGGCGCTCGAGCCGCTCCCGGCGTCGGGCGGATCCCCCGCGAGGTAGGCGCCCCGCCAGACTTCGACCCATTCTCGAAGTCGGCCGTCACCAATCGCCTCGCGCAGCTCGCGCACCAATCTCATGTAGTACGCGATGTTGTGGAGGGACAAGAGGCGCGCGCCGAGCGCGTCGCCGCAGACGAGCAGGTGGCGCAGGTAGGCGCGCGAGTAGCGCCGGCAGGCCGTGCAGGCGCAGTTCGGGTCGATCGGCTCGCGCGCGTCGCGGTGTCGTGCGTTGCGAAGGTTCAGGCGTCCGCGCGGAGTGAACACCGAGCCGTGTCGGCCGTGCCGCGTCGGGATCACGCAGTCGAACAGGTCCACGCCGCGCTCGACCGCCGCGACCAGGTCTTCGGGCAGGCCCAGGCCCATCAGGTAGCGCGGCGACGCGGGCGGGAGCTCGGCGACGACGGCATCCACCAGACGCGCGCGCGTGTCCGGCGTCTCGCCGACGCCGAGGCCGCCCAGCGCCAGCGCCTCGAAGCCGAGCGCGCGCGTGCGCGAAGCGCTCTCCGCGCGAAGCTGCGGGTCGCCGCCGCCCTGGATGATCCCGAACAGGAGCTGATCGGCGCGTCGGTGCGCGACGCGACAGCGCTCGGCCCAGCGAAGGGTGCGCTCCATGCACGCCTTCGTGCGCGCACCGCCGGGGTCCGCCGTCGCTCCAATCGCCTCGAACTCGTCGAGCGCGACGATGAAGTCCGCGCCGAGGCCCTCCTGGATCGCGATCGCGCTCTCGGGCGAGAGCGCGACGAGCCGTCCGTCGACGGGGCTGCGGAACTCGACGCCCGACTCGCTGCGGCGGCAGAACGCGTCGAGCGAGTAGACCTGGAAGCCGCCCGAGTCGGTCAGGATCGGCCCGGGCCAGTCCATGAACCCGTGCAGTCCGCCGTGCGCGGCGACGAGCGCCTCGCCCGGACGCAGGTGCAGGTGATACGTGTTGGCGAGCAGGCCTTGCACGCCTACGCGCGCGAGCTCGTCCGACGCGAGGCCTCGCACCGCGCCGTAGGTGCCCACCGGAAAGAACGCCGGTGTCTCGAGCACACCGTGCGGTGTCGTCAGACGTCCCGCGCGCGCCGCGCCGTCGCGCGCGCTGATCGCGAAGCTTGGTCGCGCGGCGCGCGTCAGCGGATCCACAGCGCGTCGCCGTACGAGTAGAAGCGGAAGCGGGCCGCGATCGCGTGCGCGTAGGCCTGCCGCGTCGGCTCGACACCCGCGAACGCCATCACGAGCGCCAGCAGGCTCGAGCCCGGCAGGTGGAAGTTCGTGATCAGCGAGTCGACCGCGCGGAAATCGTGGCCGGGCAGGATGAGCAGCTTCGTGTCGCCCGAGCCCGCCTCGCCGGCGGTCGTCTCGAGCGCGCGCACGACGGTCGTGCCGACCGCGATCACGCGCCCGCCCTCGGCGCGCGTCTGCGCGATCGCCCGCGCCGTCGCCTCGGGCACGCGAAAGCGCTCGGCGTCGAGCACGTGATCCTCGAGCCGCTCGGCGCGCAGCGGGCGGAACGTCCCCGGGCCGACGTGCAGGGTCACCGTCGCGATGCGCAGGCGCGCGGCGAGCTCGGGCGTGAAGTGCAGCGACGCGGTGGGCGCCGCGACCGCGCCCGGGTCGCGCGCGAAGATCGTCTGGTAGTCGGCGAGGTCGTCCGCGCGCGGCGCCTCGCGCCGGATGTACGGCGGGAGCGGCGCTTCGCCGAGCGCGTCGAGAAGCGCGTCCGGGGGAGCGCCGCCGGGGGCGTGCAGCGCGAGCCGGCAGGTTCCGCCCGGCAGGAGCTCGACGATTCGCGCCTCGAGCGCGCCGAAGACGAGCGCGAGCCCGACGACCAGCCGGCCGCGTGCGCGCACGAACGCAGTCCAGGTTCCGTCCGGCCGGCGCTCGAGCAGGAGCGCCTCGGCCGTGCCGCCGCTCGCCTTGCGGCCGCGCAGCTTTGCCGACAGCACGCGCGTGTCGTTCACCACCACGAGGTCGCGCGCGCCGACGTGCTCGGCGAGGTCGGCGAAGCGCAGCTCGCCGAGTCCGCCCGTCGCGCGCTCGAGCACGAGCAGCCGCGCGGCGTCGCGCGGGCTGATCGGCGTCTGCGCGATCAGCTCGGGCGGGAGCTCGTACGCGAGGTCGGCGGGCCCGATCACGGTCGGCCCAGCGCCTCGAGCGCGCTCGGCCTGGCCGCCAGCGCGTCGTAGGAGAAGAGCGCGACCCCGGGCGGCGAGACCTCGCGCGCGAGCGCGATCTGCGCGGCCATGCGCGCGGGCTCGGCGGTGAAGAGCCACGTCCCGAGGCCGAGCCACACGCGCTCGCCGCCGACGCCGCCGCGCAGCGAGCGCGTCAGGTAGCGCAGGAGCCGGTCGTCGCGCGTGTATGCCATCGCCACGGCGAAGTCGATCCGGCCGGCGTCGAGCCAGCCGCGCCAGTCCTGCAGCGACGTCAGGTAAGCGCGGTCGGCGAACGCCATTGCCGCGACCGACATCTTCCAGCCCGGCGGGATGCGCGCGTGCAGCGCGTCGACGAGCGCGCCGACCTGCTCGCGCCGGAACGCGTCCCAGGCATCGCCGGGCGTGAAGCTCGCGCCACTCGTCTGCGCGAAGCGCGCGCGCGAGGTCTCGCCCCAGCCGAAGCCCAGGCCGAGCGGGAAGCGCGAGCCCGGCGTCATCGGCAGCGTGTACGGATACCGGATGTAGTCGAGGTGCAATCCATCGAGCTCGGGCGCCGCCCGCACCAGGTCGTCGACGGTCGCCGCGAGCTCCTCGACCACGCGCGGAACCGCGGGATCGAGCCAGAGCCCGGGCGTCTCGAGCTCGAGATACGCGCGCTCGGGCTTGGGCACGTTGCCGTCCGGGTAGTCGAGCAGGCTGCGGCCCTGACTGTCGACCACGATCGCCTCGCGTCCGACCACGCGCACGATCGGCGCGTCGCGATTCTGCGCGAGCGACAGGCAGTTGAACCAGGC
>CAZMKX010000291.1:0-5315 GCA_964566375.1 uncultured Myxococcales bacterium | reverse complement strand
GCTGCAAGGAGGCGAAGACCGATCCGCTCGCGCAGGATCCGGAGCTCGCCGCGAAGCTCTGGAGCGAGAGCGAGAAGCTCGTGGGGCTGCGCTGATGGAAGCGGAGCGCGCGCGGCTCTTCCCGTTCGCCGCGAAGCCCGGGTCGACGCCGCTTCGCGTCACACGCGCCGAGGGCGTGTGGCTCTACACCGACGACGGACAGCGCATCCTCGACGCGAGCGGCGGCGCGATCGTCTCGAACATCGGCCACGGCCGGCGCGAGGTCGCCGAGGCCTACGCCCGCGAGCTCGAGCGGGTCTCGTACGTCATTCCGCCCTTCGCGACCGAGAGCCGCGTGAGGCTGGTCGAGCGGCTCAGGTCGCAGTGGCTGCCGGGCGGACTCTCGCGCGTCGCGTTCACGAGCGGCGGCTCCGAATCGGTCGACGCGGCGCTGCGCATCACGCGGGCGCACTTCGTCGCGAAGGGCGAGTCGAAGCGCTGGAAGGTGATCGGCCGCGCGCTGTCGTACCACGGCACCACGCTCGCCACGCTCGCGGTCGGCGGACACGACAAACGCCGCGCGGGCTTCGAGCCCTGGCTCGCCGATCTGCCGAAGGCGCCCGCGTGCTACTGCTGGCGCTGTCCGCTCGGAAGGACGTACCCGGGCTGCGGGGTGGCGTGTGCCGACGAGGTCGAGGCCGCGATCCTGCGTGCGGGACCCGAGACCGTCGCGGCGGTGATCGCCGAGCCGATCGGCGGGTCGACCGCGGGTGCGCTGGTGCCGCCCGACGAGTACTGGCCGAAGCTCGCCGAGATCTGCCGGCGTCACGGGGTCCTGTTGATCGCGGACGAGGTGATGACCGGCTTCGGGCGGACCGGGAAGCGCTTCGCCGTCGATCACTGGGGCGTGACTCCGGACATCCTCATCGGTGGGAAGGGACTCACGGGCGGCTACGCGCCGATGGGCGGGATCTTCGCCCGGGACACGGTCGTCGCACCGATCGCCGCCAGCGGTCAGGAAGTGATGTTCTTCACCTACTCGGCGCACCCTGCGAGCTGCGCGGCGGCGGACAAGGTGCTCGAGATCATGGAGCGCGAGCAGCTCGTCGAGCGCGCATCGCGGATCGGCGAGGTGCTCGGCAAGCGTCTCTCGCGCCTGCTCGACCACCCCAACGTGGGAGACGTGCGCGGGCGCGGCCTGCTCTGGGCGGTCGAGCTGGTCGCCGACAAGGCCACGAAGACGCCCTTCCCGTCCGCAGCCGGCCTGACCGCGAAGGTCGTCGCCGCGGGGATCGCGAACGGCGTCTTCGTCTATCCCGGCGGGGTCGACCCCGCGCGCGACGTGATCACCTTCGGCCCCGCGTTCACGATCACGGAGGACGAGATCGACTACGTCGTCGAGCGCTTCGGGCGCGCGCTCGACAGCGCGCTCGCGCGCGTCGGCTAGAAGTCGCGCTCGTAGCGCCAGCCGGACTCGAGCATGTGCAGGCGGTGGCGCGCGCCCTCGCGCGCGGCATCGCGCAGCTCCCAGCCCGCGTCGGCGGGATACAGCGAGCACATTCCGCCCTCGACACGGACGAGCCGGGGCAGATACACGAGCGGCTCGGACGCGCGCGCGGCCTCGAGCGTCGGCCTGGCGCGGCGCCTCTCGACGAGCGTGGAGAGCGTGACGAAGGTCGGGGGCGGGAGCTCGATCTCTCGCGCGCGCTGCGCGGCGAGCGCGGCGGCCGGCGAGAGCCAGGCGTGGGCGTGGATCTCGCCGCCGTCGACACGAACCTGTGTCGCATCGGCGAGGCCCACGAAGAACCAGGTCGAGAAGCGCTTCGGCTGGCCCTCCGGCGTGGTCCAGTGCGAGATCTGCACCAGCGAGGCCGGATCGATCTCGAGACCCGCCTCCTCGCGCGCCTCGCGGGCGGCCGCGCGCCGCGCCGCGCCCTCGTCCCCGCCCTCGCCCGCGTCCTGCGGATCGATCCGGCCACCCGGGAAGACCCAGGCGCCGCCGTGGAAGGCGAGCTGCGAGTTGCGCCGGAGCAGAAGCACCTCGAGCGACTCGGAAGCCTCGCGGAGCAGAACGACGGTCGCGGCAGGAAGGGGTTCGGACATCAGGGCGACAGGATAGACCGGATCCGCGCACATGTATGATGGGCGCGATGCCGGAGCCGGACGCGCGCGACGAGGTCGGGGGACGCTACGCCTGGTACGTGCTCGTCGTGCTTGTGATCGTCTACGTCTTCAACTTCATCGACCGCCAGATCCTCTCGATCCTCGCCGAGGAGATCAAGCGCGACATCGGCCTGAGCGATGCCGAAATCGGCTTCCTGTACGGCACGGTCTTCGCGGTCTTCTACGCCATCTTCGGGATTCCGCTCGGCCGGCTCGCGGACGTGTGGGTGCGCAAGAGCCTGATCGCGATCGGACTGGCCTTCTGGAGCGCGATGACGGTGCTGTCGGGCACGGCGCGCAGCTTTCCGGTACTCGGCGCGTACCGCATCGGTGTCGGAATCGGGGAGGCGAGCGCCTCTCCCGCCGCTTTCTCGTCGCTGGTCGACTGGTTTCCCGCCCGATTGCGCGCGACCGCGCTCTCCATCTACTCGAGCGGTGTCTACATCGGTGCCGGCATCGGCATCTTCCTCGGCGGCTTCATCGTCGACCGCTGGCGGAGCGCGTTCCCCGACGGCACCGCGCCGCTCGACCTGAAGGGCTGGCACGTCGCGTACTTCGCGGTCGGGCTTCCGGGGTTGCTGCTCGCGCTGTGGGTCGCCAGCCTGCGCGAGCCGCGTCGCGGTCAGAGCGAGGGACTTCCGGAGCCGGCGCGAAATCCCCATCCGTTCCGGGTGCTCGGCAGCGAGCTCATGGCCGTGCTGCCACCGCTCACCCTCGTATCGCTCCATCGCGCGGGCGCCGGTTCCGGCGGAATCGCGCGGAACCTCGCCGGGGCGCTCGCGATCGTGCTCGTCGCCGCGGCGCTGATCCGGGCGACCGGCAGCGTCGCTCAGTGGATCGCGCTCGGTGGCGGCGTCTACGCCGCGTTCTCGTGGGCGCAGGGACTCCGGCTTCGCGACGCGCCCGCGTTCGCGCTGATCTTCGGCACGCCCGCGCTCCTGCTCTCAGCGACCGGGTTCGCGTGCATCGCGTTCGTCACGTACGGCATCGGCTTCTGGGGCGCGCCGTTCTTCATCCGCCAGCACGGCGCGAGCGCGGGCGACGTCGGCTTGTACCTGGGACTGGCCGCCGCGCTCGGCGGCTGGATCGGGGTGACACTGGGGGGTGTCGTATCGGACGCGCTCCGCGAGCGAACGCCGCACGCCCGGCTCTGGCTGGGTCTCGCGACCATCGGCTTCGCCGTTCCGGCGGCGGTCGGAATGCTCTACGCGCCGGGGATCGGCCTCGCGTACCTTCTGAACTTCGTCTTCAGCATCGGCTCGCCGCTCTGGGTCGGGCCGGGCGTGACGACGATCAGCGAGCTCGTCCTGCCCCGCATGCGCGCGGTCGCGTCGGCGTTCTACCTGCTGATGGTCACCTTTCTCGGCCTCGCGCTCGGTCCGTACACCATGGGCAAGCTGAGCGACGCGTTCGTCGCGGGCGGGGCTTCGCCGGGAGATGCCCTGCGCTCCGCCATGCTGTGCGGGCTCGCGCCGCTGGCGATCTCGGCACTCTGCTTCGCGCTGGCCTGGAGCCGCGTGGCGCCGGCCGAGGCGACGAAGCTCGCGAGAGCGCGGGCCGCGGGCGAGCCCTAGCCTTCCGCTCGCGCCCGGAGCGCGCGGACCAGCTCGGCGAGAAGGTCGGGCGCGACACCGTACGGCGTCACGAGTGCCGTCCGCTGCGCAAAGGCGCAGCGCGCCCCGAGCGTCGTCGCGACTTCGACCGGGGATCCGCTGACGGCGATCGCCTCGACCATCTCGTCGCTGATCCGCTTCGTCATGGCCGGCCAGTCGCCGCGCTTCGAGAGCGCATTCAGCTCGGGCTGAAGATCGGCCCAGCCGTGCTGCTCGAGCACGCCGCGATACGCGGGCGTCGAGCCGTAGAACGCGATCTGGCCGCGCACCGCCTCGAGCGCGGTTGCCCGCTCGTCGCGCGTGCGACCGATCGCGACCATCACCTGCGCCGTGATCTCGAGCGCGCCGCGGCTCCGGCCGCTGCGCGCGATTCCGCGTTCGAGTGCGGGCAGCGTCTGCTCGCGCACGAAGTCGAGCGTGTGGAACGGGTGCACGAGGAAGCCGTCCGCGACCTCGCCCGCCACCTCGGTCATGCGCGGGCCGACGCCCGCCAGCGACACTCCCGGCGGCCCCGACGAGAGCGGACCGGGATCGAAGAAAGGCGTCATCAGCGTGTGGCTGTAGAACTCACCGCGGAAGTCGAGCGGAGCACCCGTCTGCCACGTGGCCCAGATCGCACGCAGTGCGAGCACGAACTCGCGCATGCGCGACGCGGGCCGCGTGAACGGCTGACTGAACCGGCGCTCGACGTGCGCGCGGATCTGCGAGCCGAGCCCCAGGGTGAAGCGCCCGCGCGAGAGCCCCTGAAGGTCCCACGCCAGCTGCGCGACGATCATGGGATTGCGGGCGAACGCGATGGCGACGGCTGTGTAGAGCTCGAGCGTGCGCGTCTCGCGCGCGGCGAAGGCGAGCGGAAGGAAGGGATCGTGCGGACCTTCGAAGGTGAACGCGCCGTCGCAGCCGGCCGCCTCGAGCGTGCGCGCGGCGTCGCCGGCCGTCCCGAGATCCCGAGCCAGGAGCGCCGCGTCGATCTTCATGCGCGCGATGATATGCTGCGCGGCCGCGGGAGGGCGCGATGATCCTCGATCTCTTCAGGCTCGACGGGAAGGTCGCGCTGGTCACCGGTGCGGGCCGCGGGATCGGCGAGGGAATCGCGCTCGGCTTCGCCGAAGCCGGCGCGGACGTGGTCTGCGCCGCGCGCACGCAAGCCGAGATCGAGTCGGTAGCGGCGCGGGTTCGCGCGCTCGGCCGGCGCGCCGTCGCCGTGCCCTGCGACGTGATGGAGCGCGCGCAGCTCGAGGCGCTGGTGACGCGCGCGATCGGCGAGCTCGGCAGGATCGACGTTCTGGTGAACAACGCCGGGGGCTCGCCCTGGAAGCCGTTTCTGCGCACGAGCGAGGCGATGTTCGAAGAGGCCTTCCGCTTCAACGTGACGTCGGCGTTCCTGCTTTCGCGACTCGCGGTGCCGCGCATGCTCGAAGCCGGCGGCGGCGCGATCGTGAACATCTCGTCGGCGATGGGCCGGATCACCGACCGCGGCTTCAGCGCCTACGGCACGGCGAAGGCCGCGCTCTCGCACCTGACACGGCTGCTCGCGAACGAGCTCGCGCCGCGCGTGCG